>JAYKJI010000421.1:0-24925 GCA_035285405.1 Snowella sp.
GAGCCAATCTAGGGGCAGGGATTGCAGTTGACCAAGCAGCTTATCTAGGTCGAGAAGGGGGGAAGAAGAAAAATCCAGAGGTTCTTCGGGATCAGCATAGCGATACTGCAATCCTAGATGCTCGGCCATTTTTGCCCAAAGGGCTTCCTCTCGAAAGGGTTTCCGCAGAAAGTCATCACAACCTGCCGATAAAACCAGGGTGCGATCTTCTTCAAAGGCACTGGCGGTGAGGGCGATAATGACGGTTGCTTGACCTTGCAGACTAGCTTTAATGTGTTTAGTGGCTTCGTAACCATCCATAACGGGCATTCGCATATCCATCCAGATCAGGTGAGGTTGCCAATTTTCCCACACAGCGATCGCTTCCTGCCCATTGGCGGCTTCTTGCACCTCAAAACCCATATCTCCCATCAGTTTGACCAATAATAGCCGACTTTCTAGACGATCATCCACCGCTAGGATGCGGTACTGGGGTTGGTTAGCCGCCAGTCCAATCACCTTTGGCATGGTGGGAGAGTGGGGAACCGCCGCTAGGTGAGTGGGAATCACCTCTATATCAAAGGAAAAAATACTGCCTTGATTGACCTGACTTTGTACTTGAATAGTTCCGCCCATCAGTTGCACAAATTTTTGGCTAATCGGTAAGCCTAAGCCTGTTCCCTGTTGGGATGTCCGTCCTGTTTCCGTTTGACCAAAGGGCGCAAATAGTTGATTAATTTCGGTATTGGCAATCCCTGGCCCCGTATCTTCAATTTCAAAATTTAAACGCAAGGTCGTCGCGATCGCTGCTTGATGAGATGGCTTAGATTCAGTTTGCCAAGAAGAGTTGGTTGGGGGAAGCATCCGAACCCTGAGAGTCACGCCGCCGGTGGTCGTAAATTTGATGGCATTGCCGAGGAGATTAATTAAGACCTGACGCAGTTTGCCTTCATCGGTTTGAATAAATTGGGGGAGATCGGGGGAACGTTCAAAAATGAGTTGTAGATGCTTGATGGCGGCCTTTAAACCGAGCATTGATTCTAAGTTATCCAGTAGTCGATATAAATCAAAATTGGTTTGGTTAAAGGTTGTTCGACCCGCCTCAATTTTGGACATTTCCAAAATGTCATTAATTAATTCCAGTAGATGTTCACCACTGCGATTAATGATATCGAGGGTTTGATGGTAGGCTGCTAAACTGGGATCACGATGAAGGATTTGGCTAAAGCCAATAATGGCATTGAGGGGAGTGCGTAGTTCATGGCTCATATTGGCGAGAAATTCACTCTTGGCACGGTTGGCCGCATCAGCCGTTTCTTTGGCCTGTTTTAACGCTTCTTCTGCTTCTTTGCGAGCCTGGGCGATCGCCAACAATTTCCCTACCACTTTCAATAAACTAATATCGTCATTTGTCCAATCCTGACAGCGTTTCACCCGATCAATCCCGATATAACCAAATACTTGACTGCCATTGGCGATCGGAACCAGTAATAGGGATTTGACTTGATTGGCCACCAGACGTTCTCGATCCAGGGTTGCTTCGGGAGGCAGTAATTCGGTATTGTGCAGTGCTAAGGCCTGATCCTTTTGAAGTTGGCAGGCTATCCAGGGAAAATAGTCCAGGGGCACGTCTGATAATTGGGAGCGAATTGAGGCAATCCCCTGATCTCGCCATTCGTAGGCCAGACTATAGCGTTGGTGATCATCCGAATAATAGGAAACACAACTGCGATCGCTCTTCATAAAACGCCCTACCAACTCTAGGGTAAAATCCACTGCTGTATCCCAATCCTGCTCTAGGAGGTGATGAGAGACCTGACGCAATAAACTATCCCGCTCTGCCTGTTTTTGTAAGGCCTCCTCCTCTCGATGGCGATCTGTAATATCCCGACTGAGACCAATTAAACCTCGCACTTCTCCCCGTTCATTTAAAACTGGGGTTTTAACCGTTTCCAGACAGCAGAGACGACCATCGGCAAACTTCACCCATTCTTCATTCCGTTGAGAGGTAGCTTTTTCAAACATAGTTTGATCTTTTTGTCGAAAAAAGCTGGCCGTTTCAGGATCAAAGAGTTCAAAGTCCGTCTTGCCTAAAATTTCTTCCCTGGGCCGACCGACAAACTCCTGAAAAGCAGGATTACAGAGTCGATAGATTCCTTGATGATCCTTAAAAAAGATCAGATCCGGCATTACATAAATCAGCGATCGCAGCAGTTGTTCAGATTCCGTTAGTTCTGCTTCGGTGTATTTGCGCTGACTGATATCGGTATTAGAGCCAGCCATACGGATCGGGTTGCCATCTTGATCCCGCAGCAGTTTCCCCCGCGATAACATCCACTGGTAACTACCATCTTTGCGCTTAATTCTCAATTCCACTGCATAGTGAGCAATTTTCCCCGCGATATAATCCTCATAACACTGCACCACTCGCGCTCGATCTTCGGGATGGATCAAGTCAGCCCAGTGTTCAACCCGGTTGATAACCTCATGCTCTTCGTAGCCTAAAAGAGCTATCCAAGGCTGAGACATGAACAATTCTCCAGTGGCAATCTTTAAATCCCAGATACCCTCATTGGTTCCCTGTAATACTAATTCCCAGCGTTCCTCATGATCTTGAAGTTTTTTTTGCGCGGCTTTAAGTTCATTGCGAAGACATTCAATTTCTAGGAGTTGGCCATCAGGAGCATTCATGGAAGATTTGACAGAGAATTTCAGTGAGGATGAAAAGTAAACGAGAGGTCTCAGTTTTAGATTATATTTTAGTTAAAATTCTAGATAAAATTTTATGTTTCAGGGCTTCTCCCCCAGAATTAGCAAGAATTCCCGCCTTTTTCAAATTATTATTCTATTCTGTTTGGGGATCTGTCTCCTAGTCGGATGCGGCGATGCCAAAGGCACGCTTCGCGCACGCTCCCTTCAAACTGAAACCTCTCCTAGTTCCCCTAAAGATCGCGTCACGGTGGGGACAACGCTCAAACCACGTACTATTGATCCGGCGGATAGTTACGATCTAGCAGGCATTCTGGTGGTGTATAACCTGGGAGAAACCCTCTACAGCTATAAGCTAGGTACAACAGAACTGGAACCCCGTTTGGCGATCGCCATGCCTAAAATTAGTGCAGACGGTCTAATCTATCGCATTCCCCTGCGTCAAGGGGTTAAATTTCATGATGGTACGCCCTTTAATGCGGCGGCAATGGTATTTTCCCTCAATCGCTTTATCCAAAATGCTGGGGAACCTTCCTTTTTGCTAAGTGATACGATCGATACAGTGAAGGCCTTGGGAGAATGGGAAATAGAAATTACCCTGAAAAAACCCTTTTCTGCCTTTCCCGCGTTGCTCGCTTTTCCTGGAGCCTGTGCGGTTTCGCCCCAAGCCTACGAGATTGGCGAAGGCAAATTCAAACCCGAAAGTTTTGTGGGGACTGGCCCCTATCAACTGACTCAATTTAGTAGTGATTCTCTACACCTAAAAGCTTTTGCTAACTATTGGGGAGAAAAACCCAAAAATCAAGGGATTAATCTGCAACTCTATCCCAGTAATCCGGCCAATTTATTCAATGCTTTTCGGACGCAAACCATCGATGTGGCCTATCAGTCCCTAATGGCACAACAGATTAAAACCCTGAAGGCAGATGCGAGTCAAGAAAAATATAAGGTGATCGAATCGTCGGGATCAGTGATTAATTTTATGGCTCTGAATGTGCAAACCGATGCTCTCAGACAGGTTTTAGTGCGTAAGGCGATCGCCACTTTAATAGATCGAAAATTACTTATTGATCGCATTCTACAAGGTCAAGGCGAAGCTCTGTATAGCATGATTCCCCTCAGTTTTAGTGCCTATCAACCCGTTTTTCAAACGAAATACGGCGATGCCAAGGGCACCCTGCGCGCACGCAATCTTGAACAGGCCAAGCAATGGTTAAAGGAAGCAGGGTTTAGTCGAGAGAATCCCGTTAAAATAGAAGTCTGGCATTCATCGGGATCCATTACCAATAGTATTGTGGCCGCCTTACTAAAAGCACTTTCCAAGCGAGATTTGGATAATGCTATTCAATTTGAACCCAATAGTATTGCAGGGGCTGCTTACTTTAAAAATGTGAGTAAAGGTTTATACGAAAGTAGCATTTCTAACTGGTATCCCGACTTTCTGGATCCGGACAACTATATTTTTCCTTTTTTAGATTGTGCTAAGGGTTCACTGAGTAAAGGCTGTGAAGAAGGCGGCGCACAAAATCAGGGATCTTTTTATTACAATCCCAAAATGAACCAGTTGATTGATCAACAACGTCGCGAACCTGATCCGCAAAAACGGGATGCTATTTTTGCCGAAATCCAGAGGATTTTAGCAGCAGATGTGCCCTATATTCCTCTCTGGCAAACCAAAGATTTTGCCTTTGCTCAACAGAATATTACTGGCACCGTGATTAATCCCAGTCAAACCTTTCCTTTTTGGACATTGGGAAAAAGTTAGGGAATTTGTCAACTCGCTAGTTTTTTCGTAATACTGCTTCATAATCTGCACTTAGTTTTGGCCAAGTGTAGTTTTTTTCAATTAAACGACGGCCATTTTCAGAGAGTTTGGCCCTGAGGCTAGGATTATCTAATAGTTGCCCAAGGTTGGTGATATATTCAGAAACTTGATTGGCCCGTAATGCCTGGGGTTGATCGGGATCAATAGTTAAACCTTCTAAGGCGCGATCGCTTCCCACTACTGGAACACCAGCGGCCATGGCTTCTAGGGTCTTATTTTTCATACCATAGCCCGATCGCAGGGGCACAACACAAACCGTTGCTTGATGTAAATAGTCCACCATGCGAGGTACTCGACCCGTAACGGTAATCTGGGGATTATGGGTTAAAGCTAGAACTTGAGGCGCAGGATTAGCACCCACAATCCAGAGTTGAAGTTGAGGGTATTGGCTTTGTAAAAGGGGAAAAATTTCCTGGGCAAAAAAGCAAGCAGCATCAATATTGATAATATAATCCATGCCTCCGGTAATCATTAATTGATAGCCGTTGGGATCACGGGAACGTGGGGGAAAAAGATCGAGATCAACGCCGTTGGCAATGATTTGAATGGGAATTTTGGGCTGATAGGCTTGAATTTGGGAGTGATCTTCGTCGGTGGTGACGACAATCTGGCTAAATTTTTGGCATAGTCTTTTTTCATAACTTTTTAATAGGGGTAAATAAAGGCGATCGCGGTGAGGATGGTTAGAGATACCGACACTTAATTGCTGTTGACAAGTGTGATAAACAGAACTGTGTAAATTAAGAATTGTTTTAAGCTGTTTGTGCCAGTGGGGTCTAACATAAATTTCGTTAACCGTATGTTCACAGGTTAAGACATCAAAATTCCCTGTTTGTATTGCCTGGTCAAGCCAGGTTTGTAGCTCAGGGGAATAATAACTGGCAACATTGGGGGGCGTTCCAGACTGAAGAAATTGAGCAAAACGGCCAATTTTGGTTAATAAGTTAGTGTGAGGCTGATCCTGACGAGGAAATACCTGTAGATGACTAACAAATCGCCCTAGATCATGAATTTGTGACTCGGTGACATCTGGACTTTGTTGAGTTACCAGGGTAACTTGATGATATTGACTAAGATATTTCAGTAAATTAAAGGTTCTGACCTGGGTTCCGCCACGACTGGGAGGATAGGGAAAGGTCATGGAGAGCATTAAAATTTTGAGATTGAACATTGTTCACAACTACGAAGAGGCAACTATAACTTGATTTCTGCCTGCTTTCTTGGCTTGGAAAAGGGCAACATCGGCAGCTTTAATCAGTTCATCAACAGTGATGCCTTGGTCTGGAAAACAGGCTACCCCAAAAGAGGCGGTAAGGGCAATCTGGCTGTGTTCTTTATGGTGCAATTGAAGATGAGTAATGGCAGATCGAATTTCTTCCGCTTTTGCCACAGTGGATTCTAAGGAATTTTCCGAGAAAATCAGAAGCATTTCTTCTCCACCATAACGACAGGCTGTATCGGAGGAACGGATGATATTTTTGAGAAGATGCCCAATTTCTTTTAAGATAAAATCGCCCGCATCATGACCAAGAGTATCATTAATTTGCTTGAAATGATCTAGGTCAATCATAATAATGCCAATGGGATATTTTTGGCGAGCAGCTCGGTGAATTTCTTTGTTTAGATACTCCTCTAAATAACGACGGTTAAATAATCCTGTGAGTGGATCACGAATACTTTGATTTTGCAATTTTTCCCGCAGGATTAAATTAGCGATCGCGGTACTGGTTTGTTCGGCGATCGTTCTGGCCAATTGTTGCCGAGAGTCGGTGAGTGGCTCTGTTTTTGGGGAACATAAATGAAATAAGCCAAGGGTTTCTCCCTGGGCAATCATGGGAATGCAAAGGGATTGAGCCGGTAGTTTTTGACGATTAATATGATTACAGAATAAGGAATGATGCTTGCTTTCCACTTCATGGATGCGACCTCGCCGCAAGGCCCAACAATCATTGGGATAAAATAATGTTTCTGAACAGGGATGATCTCCCCAAACAGCGATACTTTCTAGACAATGACTGGAGTTATCCAGGATTGAAATGCCACCTGAAAAGTCTGGAAAAAGGGATTCCACAAAATTCCTAATGGCAAAACAAGCTTCTTCAACCGTCATGCAAGACTGGATAAAATCATTCATTTCACTCAAAATGAGCATTTCTTGATTGCGTTGCTCAAGTTCTTCTATTTTGAATGCTAACTGTTCGGTAACGATTTGCAAATATTGCTTAGAGGTTTGCAGTTCATGCTGAATTTTCATCATTTCAGTAATATCCGAATGGGTTCCAATCATCCGAATAACCTTACCTTGATTATCTTTAATATGAATGGCACTGGAAATAAGATAAACTGTGGAACCGTCCTTGTGACGAAAGCGTTGAGTCATCGAAAATTGATTACATTTGCCTGTATTGTAATCGTCGATTAACTGTATGGCAGTTTGATAATCTTCTGCAAAAATGAGAGATGACCAGGTGTCAATTTTATTGGGTAATTCCTGGTCTTGATAACCGAGAATTTCTTTCCAACGGGGAGAGTAATAAATCTCATTGGTAACTAAATTCCAGTCCCAAAAACCATCGGTGGAAGCTTTGATGGCTAATTCGTATTGCTCTTTGGCTTGCTTTAGCTCTATCTCTATCTGTTGACGCTCTTTCAGTTCAATTTGTAATTGTTCATAGAGTTCTGATTGCTGAATAGCGATCGCCATTTGGTTGGCAATTTGTTCCAGTAAGTCGATATCACCTGGTTGCCAGGAACGAGCTTCTGTATTTTGATAAATCCCCAACAAGCCCCAAAGATCGTCTCCAGAGAAAATAGCAGAAACAGCGTAGGCTTTGGCTTGAAAAGCTTCTAAAACTTCGATATGACAGGGTTGAAGATCGGCTTGATAAATATCATTAATCACAAAAGATTCATGATTGCGAAAACGTCCACCTTGGTATTCCTGTAGATAGGTATCTGTCCAAATAATAGGATTATCCGTTCCGACTAATTTTGTCCAATGACTATCCACTGATTCGATAATAAAATCCCCCGTCCAATCTGGATTAAAACGATAGACAGCAGCGCGATCAACCTGTAACACTTCTTTCACTTCTTTGGTGGCCGTTCCAAGAATATTATGAAGATCTAAGGACTGACGAATTGTTTGGCTAACGTTGAAGAGTAACTGCTCCTGTCTAATCTGTTTTCTAAAAACTTTTTCGGCTCGTTTGCGCTCAGTGATATCTCGATTAACACCAATAATCGCGATCGCTTTCCCTGCCCTATCTCGTAAAAGCACCGTAACAGTTTCGCAAATTCCTTCGCTACCATCTTTGAGCAAAATAGGTAATTCTCCCGACCAATGACCATCCTGTAAGGTTCCATCGATCACTTGGCTTGATAATGCAATGCCCATCTCAGGAGGACGCAAGATGCTAGGATTTTTACCTAAAATTTCTGTCTTGCTATAGCCAAATAAGTTTTCTGCTCCCTGATTCCAATCAATAATCGCGCCTTTCATATCAGTGACAATGAGACCATCGGAAATATTTTCAAAAGCTAATGCTTGTTTTTGTAAGGTAAGTTCTATTTGCTTGCGATCGCTGATATCTTCACTAGACAAAACCAGATGAGTGGTTCTGCCTTGGTTGTTATAAAGAGGATTAAGGGTAAAGTCGATAGTTGCTGGATTGTGATCCGCCGTTGTAATAGCAAGTTCAAAGCGAACTCGATCACCTTGATTGGCTTTTTCAATTGCTTGGGTAATAGTGGTTTGGGCTTCGGCGGGTTCAAGCCAGGCATAAACTTCTGTCAAGGGTTTCCCAATCACAGATTCCTTGGTTAATCCGGTAATAACAAGGGGAGCTTGATTCGCTTCTAAAAAAATGCCATCGGGAGACAAAATTCCCACATAGGAAAATAAACTATTGAGAACTTGCCGCCAAAATCGTCCTTCTTCCCTTTCTGCTTCTGATTCCTGTAACTGTTGGAGCAATTGGAATTGTTTGAGAACACCTGATACTGCCCGTTGTAAATTATCTTCAGTAATTTGGTTTTTATCTAGATAATCTTCTGCCCCATTTTTGAGTAATTCTACAGCAATATTGGTGCTACCTTGGCTCGTTAAAACAATAGCAGGAATTTTGCTTAGTCTATTTTGCTGACGTAGCTTAACCAAAAACTCTAGTCCCGTCATGTCGGGTAAAAAATAATCAATGAGGAAAAGATCTGGCCTCTGTTGTTGACACCAATTTAAACCTTCTGCTCCCGTTTCAAATTCTATCAGTTGATAGTTAGCTTGTCTTGGTTGATCTGGGCTTGTTTTTTGGTCAGTCAAAAATCGTCGGTAAAGGGCGCGATCGCTTTCCGAATCTTCGATAACCAGAATCTTAGAGGGCAGGGATACCATCTTGTCTGGCCATTTTGACAATTTTTCTTGTCTGGATGGGGAGCGTTTAGGGTGATCGCTCATATCTACCCCGTACTGAGTCAAGTACCGAAAAGTATAAATATAAGGTTTATCGAGAAATATAGTCCGTTTTTCTATCAACTTCCCATTGTCTTATCTTACTAGCTAATCTCACCTTTCTATTTTTTCCTAGGATCATTTTTGGTTTATTGATTTAGCTCACCCTTGCTAGGTGAAAACAGAGTACTTATCAGACAAAATTCCCTGACCTGAGTTAACACCCTTTGCTATCATAGTCAAGGCATCTTTATTGATTTTAACCTTTCTGGAGACAACCCCATGCTACGACTTGAACATATTAGTAAAATTTATCCGACGGGGGAGGTTTTGAAGGATGTTACCTGGGAAGTCAAAGTCGGCGATCGCATTGGTTTGGTGGGGGTAAACGGAGCGGGTAAATCAACGCAACTAAAAATCATCATGGGGGATGTGGAACCCACCGCCGGGGAAATTATTCGGCCCGCCAGTCTGCATATCGGCTATTTAACCCAGGAATTTGAGGTAGATCCGACTCGTACCGTGCGGGAAGAATTTTGGACCGTATTTGGGGAAGCCAATCAAACTCACCATGATCTACTAATTGTCCAGCAGCAAATGGAGACCGCCGATCCAGAAGCGTTAGATCGTCTGATTAACCAACTTGATAAGTTACAACGTCGCTTTGAAGCTCTAGATGGCTACGGTTTAGATGCCCGTGTGGAGAAAATTTTGCCTGAATTGGGTTTTGATAGTGATGACGGCGATCGCCTGGTGAGTGCCTTTAGTGGCGGTTGGCAGATGCGTATGAGTTTAGGAAAGATTTTATTACAAAGTCCCGATGTCTTGCTCTTAGATGAACCGACTAACCATTTAGATCTAGAAACCATTGAATGGCTGGAAAAATATCTCAAAGGCTTAACTACGCCGATGGTAATTGTCTCCCATGACCGCGAATTTCTAGATCGGCTTTGTACCCAAATTGTGGAAACAGAACGGGGAGTTTCAAGTACCTATCTTGGGAACTATTCTGCCTATTTACAGCAAAAAGAAGAGGCTCAATTAGCGCAACTGAGTGCCTACGAACGTCAACAAAAGGAATTGGAAAAACAACAGGTCTTTGTTGATCGCTTTCGGGCCAGTGCGACCCGCAGTACCCAGGCAAAAAGTCGGGAAAAACAACTGGAAAAAATTGAACGCATTGAAGCTCCCATTGGCAGTGTTCGTACCCTCCATTTTCGTTTTCCGCCGGCCCCTCGCAGTGGTCGAGAAGTGGTTATCATTGAAAATCTTGTCCATACCTACGATGATAAAATTCTTTTTCTTGATGCGAATCTCACTGTTGAACGCGGCGATCGCATTGCCTTTTTAGGCCCCAACGGAGCCGGAAAATCCACCCTGTTACGGTTAATGATGGGCTTGGAACAACCGACAGAAGGCACAATTGAACTGGGAAAACATGGCGTTATCCCTGGCTACTTTGAACAAAATCAAGCCGAAGCTTTAGATCTGCAAAAAAGTGTTCTTGATACCATTCACGACGAAGTTCCCGACTGGAAAAATGAGGAAGTACGTACCTTACTGGGTCGTTTTCTCTTTAGTGGAGAAACGGTCTATAAAAATGTGGAAGCCTTGAGTGGTGGCGAAAAAGCCCGTCTAGCTTTAGCCAAAATGCTATTACAACCAGTCAATCTCCTCATCCTAGATGAACCGACCAATCATTTAGATATTCCCGCCAAAGAGATGATGGAAGAGGCTCTGCAACATTACGATGGCACAGTTTTAATTGTTTCCCATGATCGTTATTTCATTTCCCAGGTCGCTACTAAAATTGTAGAAATTCGGGATGGTCAACTGCTAGTTTATGCGGGAGATTATCACTATTATCTCGATAAACTAGAAGAGGAAAAATTTAAAACAAAACAAGCAAAGTTAGCAGCCGAAAAGGCCGCAAAAGCTGCGGAAAAACGAGAAAAGGAGAAAATGAAAAAAACTGCCAAGAAAGGTTGATTGTTAATAATAGGATCGACCTATTTAATTCTGAAGGGCATCCTGTCTGACGATATACTATAAAATACCTCGTAGGGGGTTTGATCGTCAGACCTTGTCATCTACCATCAGTGTTTATGTCATTGAAAAACGCTTAATGGAAGAAATAAAAGTGCTCAAGCTTGATGATAAACGTTGTGTAAAACGGTAATAAAAAGCATTGGGTTATCTGTTTTTACAGAATAAACTACTTGAGCAGAGTGACTATACTTTGGTCAAAATGTTCAACTGGAGCAGTGGAAAATTAAGCTAAAAAGTCAATCATAAACAGTTCTTTACCTGGAGTTTACCTAGGTTTTACCTAAATTTTGAATTGTGATTCGGTTGGCAAGAGACCTAGCCTGAGATAATAGAGAAAGATTAACAGTTTATTTAGCGATCGCCGGAGAGATTACCCATGCTAACGCCCATTGATACCCTCAAATTATTGAACAATCGTCCTGAACAACAAGTGAAAGCGGGAGAGGTGATTTTTCAAGTGGGAGAGCCGGGAGACGTGATGTATGGGCTAGTACAAGGGACAGTGGAAGTTTATCTCGACAATAAGCTGATTGAAACCCTTGAACAAGGTGATGTGTTTGGAGAAGGAGCATTGCTTCATCCTGATCACCAACGAGTGTCTAACGCGATCGCCAAAACTGACTGTACTCTAGTGACAGCCGATCGAGAACACCTTATGTTTGCAGTACAACAAACCCCCATGTTTGCCTTGGAAGTGTTAAAAAGCTACTCAGATCGTTTTCGACGGGTCAAGGCACGTTTACAGGCTTTACTGTAGGGGTAAGTTAACCTCTGAAGGAGAAACATTACTCAACTTTAGTAAGCATTTCTAAACTATCATTCTGAGCCTGATCCCCCAATTTTAAAGCTGCATCATCCTGGGAATAGGCACGGAGATTGTCGATTGTTGCTTTTAGCACACTTGCCAGGGGAACGGCAATTAATAGGCCTAAAACTCCCCCTAATTTTCCCCCTACAAATAGAGCAACAATAATCCAAACGGGATTTAAGCCTGTCATATCGCCCATTAAACGAGGGGAGATAATGTTGTCATTAATTTGACCAACAATAACGGCGGCAATAAGGACATTAAATCCGAGCCAAAAATCCTGTAACATCAGCAATAAACTAATGGTGACAATGCTAAGTCCACTGGCGTAGGGAATGAGAGTTGTTAAGCCAATGGTTACAGCAAATAAAATAGCATAGGGAACCTGTAAGATTGTAAAAACCAGCATTTGGGCAAAACTAAGGATGCCTGCTAACATTGCCTGGGTGGCAAAATAACGTTCAAAGGTTTCTCGAATGGGTTCCTTTAATTTTTCTGGCCAGGGAGAGGGCAACCAACTAAATATTCCATCCCAAACTTTTTCCCCCGTAATCACTAGAAAGATGGTTAATACTATTAATATCAGTCCATTAAAGATGGTGCTGATCGTAATACCTACAAAGCTAAAAACTTGATTGCCCAGGGAATTTAAGATCCCAGTAATTTTCTGGATGGTTTCACCCACGATCTGACTGATATCAATATCCAGGGCTACTTTGTGAGAGATGGCCCAGGCTTGCAAACTATTTAATTGTTCATTACCCGATTTAATCCACTGGGGCAAATTAATTAATAATTCACTCAACTGATTAATAATCAGGGGAATCAACACTAGCAGAGCCATCCCCAATAAAAATAAGGCGATCGCCAACACCAGAAAAATAGCCCAGCCCCGTTGTAAGCCCCGTACTGTCAGGAGACGGACTGGTAAATCTAGCAAAAAAGCAAGAAGGGCTGCTGCCAGAAAAAGACTAGATAAAGGTTGAAAATAGTCTAAAAGGACGAATATTAGCCAACTATTGAGAAAAGCCAGGGGAAATAATAAGCTAATTCGTAGCCAGGGAGGCAGTTTTTGAAAGTTTTCCAGTACAGTCATGGATAAGAAAGGGAAAAGTACCTATTTTTACCATACAATAGGTTTAGGTTTACGCAATTCTCTCTTAACCACCGCCCAATTTTTTCGAGAAACCTGTTAGGTTTTTCCAGAAACCAGGGCATCTTAAGCGTAAATAGGCCCTAACTACTGATAGCCGAGATGAGTAACGCCTCAGAAGTCCGCCACGTTTTGGTCATCGAAGATCAAAAGTCTCGTCGCATTGTCTCTCTCTCTGACAATACCTATAACATTGGCCGTGACCCTACCAACGCTATTGTTTTATACGACCGTCAGGTTTCTCGGCATCATGCAACCCTTTTGCGGGTGAATGACTATCAAAATCATCATTTTTCCTATCGCTTGATCGATGGCAATTTGCAGGGAAAACGTAGCACGAATGGCATCATGGTCAACGGTCAGTATTGTCTATCCCACGAACTCAAGCATGGGGATCTGATTCGTTTTGCGAGTAAGTCCAAAGCCAGCTATCACGTCATTAGTGTCTCGACAGAATCCGATCTCGATTTTTTACGCCTAGGGGATGGAGCGAATCTCTCACCAGGGGATGCTGTCTTTAGCCCTTCCCCAGAAAATTTGGTGGCGATCGCTGATTTGGTGGAATCGTTTGACTCAGAAGAATCTGCTGGAGAAGACTCTGCCTTCAATACGGCCATTATTCATCCCACGATGAATAAGAAACTGGAGGAAATGTCCGTCAATGAAACGGTTCAGCTTAATCGATCCACTTCTTTATCTGAATATAGTCCCCAGGCCATTATCGAAGTCTCCTTTGCTGGACAAGTTCTTTATCTCAATGCCGCCGCTACGATAAAGTTTCCTGACCTTCACCGTGAACAGATCAATCATCCTATCCTGGCGGGCTTACTTTCCCTAATTCCCCACCAGGACAGTACCTCTTTTGTACGAGAGCTAGAAGTTGGTAAAAATTGCTACGAACAACATATTCATTTCCAACCAGAACAACAATTGATCTGCTGTTATGTTGTCGATATCACCAAACAACGGCTGCTAGAGCGAGACTATAAGCTTCTTCACCAACGTTATCAACTTTATCGTCAATTAACGACGGAAGGCATCATTATTGTTGATGCAGACAGCAAAGATATCTTAGAAGCGAATCCTGCCTATTGTCAGATGTTAGGGTACGGAGAAACGGAGATCACGGGACTGAGTTTATATCAGGTCGTGGCAGCGGCGAGGGAAATCATTGATACACAACTACAGGCGGCCCAACAACAGGAACCCTTTTTCTTAGAAGAAACCTTTCATCGCGCGGCCAATGGCAACTTAATTGGGGTAAGCACGAATGTCTATAGCACGATATTACGAGGACGCACGGTCTATTGTTTAAGTGTGCGCGATCGCCGTTCCCATCAACAAATTGAAGAAAAGTTACGTTACGAACAATTCCACGATCCACTGACCAACCTCCCCAATCGTCAGTTTCTCTATCAACAATTAGAATTGTCTCTCAATCATGCTCGTCATCATGAACATTTATTGGCGATTCTCTTCCTGCACCTAGATTCCCTCGCCACTATTAACCAAAGTTTAGGTCATCGAATCGGTGATCAATCTCTTCAGAGCTTTGCCGCAAAAGTCCAAAGTTGTTTGCGTTCAGGAGATGTGGTCTGTTACTGGGGAGGAGCAACATTGTGTGTGTTATTACCCCTCATCAAAAACTCAGAAGATACAATTAAACTAGCGGAACGCATCTTTACGGCGTTAGAGGAACCGGTCACTATTGAGAATCAGACCCTGGTATTGACGGGCAATGTTGGCATTGTGGTCTATCCCCAGGATGGAGACGACTCCGATGCTCTCCTCAAAAATGCGGATCTGGCTCTTGCTCGAATCCCCAAAAGCGGTGGGGGTCATTACCAATTTTTTAATCCTCAACTGAGTGAAGAGGCTCGTTTGCAGTTTCGGATTGAACGCCTACTTCAACAAGCGATCGCGCGAAAACAGTTAATGTTGGTCTATCAACCCCAGGTGAATTTGCAACATGGTACGATTACGGGAGTGGAGGCCTTACTCCGTTGGGAACATCCTGAAGTCAGCTATCTATCACCGGCAAAATTTATACCCTTAGCGGCGAAAACCAATCTTATTTTTGAGATGGGCCAATGGGTGATCAAAACCGCCTGTCAACAAAATTTGCGTTGGCAAAAAGAAGGATTACCTCCCTTTCCGATCGCCGTGAATTTAACGAGCCAGGAATTCTACCAAAATGCTTTCGCTACGATGGTGGCCAAAATCCTAGAGGAAGTGGGTCTGGATCCCCATTGGTTAGAATTTGATATTACGGAAGAGACACTGCGTTTAAACCCCACTGAAGCCAAGAAAACCTTAAAAGATCTGACTGAATTGGGGGTGCGCATTGCCTTAGATGACTTTGGGCGGGGCTATGCCAGTCTTGGACTGCTGAATCACTTTCCCCTCAGAACCATTAAATTAGATCAGCGATTTATTCGAGATTTACGGGGAAATGCCCAGGAAAATAGTTTGATTACAGCGATCGCGGCCCTAGGCAAAGGCTTTAATTTGAGAATTATCGCCGAAGGGGTTGAAACGGAACAGCAACTCAATATTCTTCGCCATCTTCAGTGTGAGGAAGCCCAGGGCTACTGGTTTAGTCGTCCACTCAAAGTCAAAGAAGCCACCCAATTTCTACGACAACAATTCTCAGAATAGTCAGACTTTAACAACTTTTTGGTTACAAGAGCGGCGGTAACTATGTCACACTGATAATGTGGATGCTGTCAGCCATCAGCAAGCTCTCCCTGGCATCACCCTAACTCTGATTCCTATGACGAAGTCCCCTGAATTTCGCCACATTCTGGTTATTGAAGACCAAAAAGCCAGACGAATTGTTGCTTTAGAAGAGCCGACCTATTCAATGGGTCGAGAGTCGAGTAACGATATTGTCATTTATGATCGCGTCGTCTCTCGTCATCATGCGACCTTAATTCGCATTAAACCCAGTCCTAAAAATGATAATTATTCCTACCGTATTTTAGATGGCGATCTGGAGGGAAATCGAAGTACGAATGGATTGTTGATTAATGGACAAAGTGCCGAATCCCACGAATTGAAACATGGCGATGTGGTTTTTTTTGGCAGTGAGTCGAAGGCCAGTTATTACATTGTCTCCACCTCCTTGGAAATCGCGCTCTTTAATCCGATGGAAATGCTCCCTATTGAGCTACCGGATCAGAGTACTAAAGAGGAGGATAGTCGCTCTACCATTATTAGTGATGCTGATGACTATCCAGACACTAAAACCTCTGTGGACTTGGTGCGTCTAACCTCTTTTGCGGAATTGAGTCCTCATCCGATTGTGGAAATCGACTTTACGGGCAAAATTATTTATTTGAATCCAGCCGCCAGCATCAAGCTCAAAACCATTCAACAGGATGGTCTTAATCATCCCGTTTTAGCTGGTTTACTGAATCAGGCTCAAAATATTCGGGGCAATTTGCTCTTACGGGAAATTCAGGTTAAGGACGAAATTTATGAACAATACGTTCATTATTTAACGGATAATCAAGTCATTAGAAGTTATTTAGCCGATATTACCCAACGTAAACAATCGGAACAGGGGCTGGCCCATTATACTTTTTACGATCCTCTCACGGAGTTACCCAATCGGGCTTGGTTTGAGGAGCAGTTAGCGATCGCCATTGCTAAGGCCCAACGGAGTCAGGGGCCGGTTGCCGTCTTATTTTTAGAATTTGATAACTATAATCGCATTGTCAATGCCTTTGGTCATCGGTGTGGGGATCAATTACTGAAAACCGTTGCTCAACGTTTAAAGGAAAACTTGGGCCAGGAAGGGGCGATCGCTCGCTGGCAAGGTGCTCAGTTTGTATTGATGTTGCGCCAACCAGGGTCTAAAGCCGAAATCGTCCAAACCGCCCAAGCTCTATTATCTGCCTTACATGGCTTGATCAATGTTTCGAGCCAACCCCTCCACCTAAAAGGCAAACTAGGGATTGCCGTTTACCCTCAAGATGGCGAAGACTTAGAAAGTCTGCTTAAAAATGCCTATACTGCCCTTAGTCAAGTTCAGGAAATAGATCGTTCTCCCTACCAGTTTTATAATACGAAAGCAGCAAACAAAACCAATCTGCTATTAAGACTGGAAAACCTGCTCTACGAAGCCCTAGAAAAAAAACAATTTTATCTCAGCTATCAACCCACCTTCGCCATTCAAACGGCTGAAGTGACCGGCGTAGAAGCTTTTTTGCGCTGGCATCATCCAGAATTAGGGGAAATTTCACCCACTAGCCTGATTCCCCTAGCGGAAAAGACCGATTTAATTCAACCCATTGGAGAATGGATTCTGAGGGCTGCCTGTCACCAAAACAAAGTCTGGCAAGAATCCGGCATTGCCCCTTTTCCGATCACCGTGAATCTCTCCTTACGACAATTCCAGCAACCGAATCTAGGGGAGATAATTACTAACATCCTACGAGAAACCAATCTAGCTCCCCAGGGATTGATCCTCGAACTAACAGAAAGCATTGTTATGGAAAATGGTAAATATTCCCAAGGGGTACTTTCCCAACTTCAAAATTTAGGCGTAAAAATTTGCTTAGATGATTTTGGCATTGGTTTAGGTTCCTTAGCTTGTCTTCAACAGTTTAAGATTAATAGTCTGAAAATCCATCCCTCTTTTACGACCAATCTCCATCAAAATTCCGGCGATCGCGCCATCATTAACGCTATAATCAACCTCGGTCATCATTTTAATACCAAAGTAATTGCAGAAGGCATTGAAAATCTTCAACAACTGGAAGTATTACAAAAACTGAACTGTGAAGAAGCCCAAGGCTTTTTCTTTGCCAAACCGCTAAAAACAGACGATATTACCGCCTTTCTTTCCCAAAGTAAGATCCGAACCTTTCTCTAAATATTTTTACCTAATAAAATCTCGTTATAATCGAATAAATTCAAAGTATAAACAAAACGAATAAAATAATGGCAGGAGTTAGTATGAACAAAGATACGGTGACAGGAGAAGTCAAACATATCCTTGTACTTGAAGATTCAGTTTATCGACGAACCATTATTCTAGACGATAGCCAATATACCCTAGGTCGTCATTCCAGTAACACTATTCAGATGCACTCGCGACAAGCCTCCCGAAAACATGCTACCTTATTTCGCAAATTGAGCAGTAAGACAAATCAAGAAGTTTTTTGGATTATTGATGGAGACTTGGACGGAGAAAAAAGTCAAAATGGAATTTACATTAACGGAGAAAAATGCTTAGTTAGAGAACTTAAAGACGGTGATCTAATTAATTTTGGCTGTGATATTAACGCAAGTTACCATTGTCTCAATGGCAGTCCTAATATGTTAAGTCAAGAGTGGATGCCCCAAGCTCTCTTAACCCAATCCGATAATCTACTGCAACGAAAAAGCACTTTGATTCTATCTGAGCTTAATTTTGGCAAAGTCCATCCTGATGACGAAACTTGCCAGGATGACAGCTATCTTGATCCGTTAACCCAATTACCCAATCGAACTCTTTTTCTAGAATATCTTTATATTGCCCTTTCCAATGCTCGTCGTCAGAAAAAACAAGTGGGACTCATTTTGCTCAACTTATCGAATCTGACAGAAGTTAATCAAGCGTTAGGCATTAGTATAGGCGATCAACTATTAAGACAAATTAGCAAGCAACTTCGTAATTGTCTGCGTCATGGCGATATTGTCTCCAGATGGGCTGGAGATAAATTTATGCTTCTCTTGCCACAGGTGCAAATGTCTGATGATCTGGAGAAGGTTCAGAGCCGTATTCTCAATTTCTACACGGCTCCCGTCTCCGTAGAACAGTATTCCTTCCCCTTGCAAATCGCTAGTAGTACAGCAATCTATCCGAAGGACAGCGAGGAACTACAGGCCTTACTCAATATTGTTCAGCAGAACCTGAAGCAAATGCCCAAACCGCAGATGCCTGCCAATCCCCCTTCAGATGATGGGGCACCCATTAGTGCCTTCATGGCCAATCCCCAGAATCTCGTCTCCTTCTCTGCTTCAACACCCCAGGCGATTAACCAGGCAACGATTAACCATGCTCGGATTAATAAAGTAGAAAAACGACTACAGCGAGCTTTAGATCAAGGGGAAATAAGCTTATACTATCAACCTCAGGTCAATGTCAAAACAGGTAATATCGAGGCCATGGAAGCCCTCGTTCGCTGGCAGCATCCCCAACAGGGAATGATTTCGCCCAAACAATTTCTGCCCTGGGCCGACAATAGTGAAATGGTGCTACCCATGAGCCAATGGATTTTAACTACGGCTTGTACCCAAAATAAAACCTGGCAATATCAAAGAATTGAGCCACTTAAAGTCTCTGTTAATTTGTCTGATAAACAATTTTATCATCCTCAACTCCTAGAGACAGTGACAGAGGCCTTAGCGAACAGCAAACTGGAACCACATTGGCTAGAACTGGAAATGACAGAATCAACGGTATTGCGTAATTTTGCTAGCTCTAAGAAACTAATGCAAGCCTTGGAAAGTCTAGGGATTCAGCTTTCTCTTGATGATTTTGGGGTAGATTATGCTTCTATTCGTTATTTACAAGAACTTCCTATTCACAAAGTCAAAATTGATAAATCTTTTGTGGCTCAATTATCAGATGATCCTCAAAATACGATGATGCTGTCGGCCTTAATTAATTTGGGACAGGGTTTTAATATTCAAGTCGTAGCGGAAGGAGTGGAAACCCAATCTCAGCTCAATGTGCTCCAAAATCTCCATTGCGTCATCATGCAAGGCTATCGTTTTAGCCAACCCTTATTGACAGAGGATGCAACCAAGTTTCTTCTACAGCATCATACTGTAAAATTGTAATCTATCCTAAGGGGTAGTAGCGAAAAGGAATGTCTCGGATTAAGATTTGCGACTATTTTCTAGGGGAGTGAAGAGTTGCTTGATATAACTATAAGTAAGGAGATTCCCTGACTTTTAGTTCAATGGTAATGATTTGAACCAAGAGACAAGGGAATTTTCCTATTGAATTAACTGGAGGGAGTAAATACATGATCAATGATTGGGTCTATCCGCTAGGGGGACTGTTCACCGTTGTCGGAGGAATCGCCCTGTTTTTGCAGATGCGTCGGGCTTCTGAAGAACAGCAGGTCGTTATTCTAGAGGAACACACTCATGCCGATAAGGCCGATAAGGCTGCGTTAGAAAAGTCTAAAACGGATCTCGAAACTCGTTTAAGTACTTCTGAGGAAGCGACTCAATCCTATAAGCAAGAAGCATTGTCTTTGCATGGTAAAGTTCATCATTTAGAAAAAGACTTGGCCCATCTTCAACAACACTTACAGGAACGGGAAGAGGAGAATAGTCATCTGAGGCAACAAGCGGCGCAGTTCAAGCAAGCTAGTGAATCTTTGCATCAACAATTTAGTCAGTTAGAAGTCTTTCATGAACAATTGAAGGCAAGCCATCAACGGGAGATTCAGGAACTTCAGAAGTCTAAGGAGGGTTTATCTCTACGGTTACAGCAAGAGATGTCTAAACTGGCAGATTTACGGAGTCAGGTTTTAGGGCTGGAACAGAATCAAGAACGTCAGCAGCAACAGGCGATTCGAGTTCAGGAATTGGAGAAATCTCAGCAGGATTGGAGTGCGGAAAAATCGGCTTTGGTCGCTCAAAGTCAATTGCAGTTGGAACGGGTTGAGACGTTGGAAAGGGCATTGGAGCAGGAACAAACTACCGTTAAAGTTCTCAATAGTCAAATTGAGTCATTGCAGAAGACGATCGCTGAATGGGAATCTCAATATCAAGGGGCGATCGCCTTAACAGATAACCTCAATCTTCAAGTTCAAACCCTGGAAACCGAGAAAGGGGAATGGCAGGCTCTGGAAGGGGATTTGCGTCAACAGTTGGCTAATCTGGAAAGCCTAGAACAGCAAGCAAAGTCCCAGGGAGAAGTGTTAACGGCCCAGGTGCAGACCCTAGAAGGTCAAATTAAGACCCTAGAAGCAAGCCTGGAAACTGATCGCCAAGGTTTTCTCCAAGCTCAAACTCAATGGGAAAGTGATCGCCAAGGTTTTCTGAATGCTCAAGCTCAATGGGAAAGCGATCGCCAAAGTCTAGAAATGACTCAAAAAACCCAGGAATCGGCCTATCAGGATCTCAAGTCTCAATTCGACATACTTCAAGAGCAATGGGAGGCCTTAAGCACCGACAAAGTAGGACTGGAATCCCAACTGCAAGCAGAACAGTTCAAAGTTGCAGATCTAGAACAGCAATTAACCAAACTGCAAGCTAGTACTGTACTCACAAATGAAGCGACTGTACCTGAAAAAAGTGCCCAACCCTTAGAGACCAATGAAGTTAGCTCAGTTTCTACAGAGTCTAAAAGTCCCAAACGTAGTGGCAAGAAAGTCAGTAAAACCAAAGCCCTTGAACCTCACATTGAACCCCAAACTCTGGCAGCTGAAATCTCTGAAGGGAAAGTTGAGCCAGAAGCGATCGCGGTAGAAACGGTAGAAACTATTTCCTTAGACTCTTCTGAACTCCCTGCCAGTAAACTGAGTAGTGAAGTGAGCAACGAAACAACCTCAATACCTACAGCGATCATAGAAACTGCGATAGACACGGCTCCGAGCGCACCGGAAATAGCGGCTGAGGAATTGCCCTCCGTTACCGCAGAAATGGTTGAGATTCACCATGACACCGAAACAACGGCAGCGGAAATGGTTCACGAGCCAGCCCTTTTAGCTGATAAAAAATTCATCATTCTAGGCACTCTGAGTCACATTGATCGCGATCGCGCCAAAGAGTTAATCCAGACGGCGGGTGGAACTTTGATGAGTTCTCCCAGTGCGAAAACAGATTATGCTTTAGTCGGTAAATCTCCCGGTGAAAAACTAAAAAAAGTTCAGAAACTAGGTATTTCCCAACTCTCTGAATCTCAGTTTTTAAAACTTTTGGGAATTGAATCTTAAGGTTATTATCTATTCAATCCGCATAATTACTCACAAAGCAGAGCTTATAGCAAGGGGCCTAAACCCCTTGTTTGCAATCATGTTGGAAAACACGATTCTTAGTTTCTATTGCGCGAGGGAAACCAGTCTAGGCAGGGAATAAAGCTCAGGGTTAACAGAACGAGAATGAGCGTGTTCCGTTGATGGGTGCTTCAAACTTAAAATCTTTTGTTCGATGTGTCGCGCTAAGTCAAACAATTCATTTAATTCTGAAAGATGCTGTTCAGTCCAAGCAGAGGATGTCATTTTATCTCTTCTCCACCGTAATTAATGGATGTTTTCGAGGATAGGCAGTGAATTTTATTTTGAGCTATTTTTCTAGCACCTTTAATAGTCGCTCTGACTTCTCTGAAAAGGGTGATCCATAGTGACACTTTTGCGGCTGGCTCGATTCAGTTCGGCGATCGCTGATCACCAAGCTTATAGATAAGTCAATAACTAATGAGTCAAAACCTGTAATAATCTGTTACGTCTCGGTTTTGGCAAGCCGCCATTGCCTACAATAGAAACAATTGCAAATTTTAGTATCGTGCTTCTAGAAATTTTATGACTAAAACGGTTGGGGAAGTGATGACCCCGAATCCCATCACCGTCAAACCCGAAACGCCGTTACAGGAGGCAATCAAGCTGCTGGCAGAAAAGCGGATTAGTGGACTTCCCGTTGTGGATGATCAGCAAAAGTTAGTGGGCGTAATTTCTGATACTGATTTGATGTGGCAAGAGTCGGGGGTTGATACACCGCCTTATATTATGTTGCTTGATAGCATTATCTATCTTCAAAATCCTGCTCGCTACGATAAGGAAATTCATAAGGCCCTTGGCCAAACGGTGGGGGAAGTGATGAATGATAGTCCAATCACTATCAAGCCTACCCAGACTTTACGGGAAGCCGCTCATCTTATGAACGAGAGGAAAATTCGTCGCCTGCCGGTGGTTGATCCAGCATCGGGGGATATCATAGGGATTTTGACCCAGGGCGATATTATTCGTGATATGGCTCAAAGCAGTTAACTAACTGAAGCGATCGCCGATTTAAGCCGCTTTTAAACAAATCATGTCTGAGCATTTACAAATTCGTCCGGCTCAACCCAGTGATGTAACAACGTTAATTTATCTGATTCGCGCGTTGGCCGATTATGAGCGATTAACCCATCTTGTGACAGCGAGAGAGGACAACCTAACTGAGCATCTTTTTGGCGATCATCCCTACGCAGAAGCTATTGTGGCAGATTGGGACGAAGTCACCGTCGGATTTGCCCTCTTTTTCACCAATTATTCAACTTTTTTGACTAAACCAGGACTTTATCTCGAAGATCTCTTTGTCTTGCCTGATTATCGTCAAAAAGGCATTGGCAAAGCACTTTTGGGTCAAGTAATTGATTTAGCTAAACAGCGAGGAGCCGGACGGGTGGAATGGAGTGTTTTAGATTGGAATGAATCGGCGATCGCCTTTTATCGTCGTATGGGGGCGGAAGTTCTACCGGATTGGCGGATTTGTCGTCTCATTCCAGTCTCTGAGTAAATCGTCAGCTAAACCACACTACCGCGCTTGCGGGCTTCTTTGTAGGATGTTCCCACATTTTGCAAGCCTGTTTTTAACATTTGTTGTTCTAGGAGGGCAAAAAAACGAGCGCGATCGCCCCCTCGAACGACTGCCTGATTATGGGCTTCAGCAATAGCAACCGGATAACCATAGCCTTTGTTGACCTGGGCTAACATAATACTCAAGGATTGCTCTAATAAAGAGGAGTCTTCCACCACCCAGGCCGGAACTTCAACCCGCGCAATTTCAGCCCCCACATTGACATAACAAAAATAGATGCGTTGATCCCTGGGATAGAGATCTAAAATACGAGCCGAACTTTGCCAGAGAGGACTACGTTGCCCAGGTTCAAGAAGATAACTCCAAAAAGTGGCATCTCGTAAAGGTTCAAACAGTTGGCAAGGAGTCGTGTCCTGTTCTAAACCACTGCAATGTAGTCCACAATTTGGTGTTTCATAATTACAGGCTTGCAATCGTAAAAAGTTCATGGCTTCTGAACTACGGGAGGCACTGAGATAACCTAATAGCGGAATGCGAGCTATTTTTAACTCCTCCCAGGCGGCCAACAAAGGTAACAAAATTTGATCCCTAGCTTCCTGGGGTAAACTTTCTAAAAACCAGTAAATGAGCGAACCATCCACCATCGCTAAATTGGGATCAGTATGGGGGCCAGGGGGTCTAACCCAACGACAGGCCATTTCTGCCAAATACTGGGCTTCTAAAACGCCCCGTCGATAGCCCATCCATTCTTCTGTGCGGATGCCCCATTGTTTAGAGGCATAGAGATCTTCGCGACGGTAATAAACTTCAGGAATACTATCCAGTAAAGGGTGTAGGTTTTGCCCATAGTGCAGCATAATACGCCCAATGTTGATCAGATAGCAGTAGGCGATTTCATGATGGGAAGGGGCAATTTGAGAACCATCAGTGGCAAAGACGCTATGGCTTTTGGGAGCAGTGGCAATCTTAACTTTGGTATTTAATGGTTCAATCGGTAAGGCAACGGAAAAAAAGAGGCGATCGCGCCAGATCTGGTAGCGTTCTGTTAAAAGGCTCTGCTGAGATTGGGCTAAGTCAAAGAGTTGCAAAGCCCTGTCCAATCGTTGACGACTAGCCGCCACTTCCTTTTTAAAGTGTTGACTCATGCCTGGAATTTTGACCGCCAGTTTAGCAAGATCAAGCATTCTCTTAAACCTTTAATTGTTAGGTTTTTAGTCTAATTTGCTCATCAAGCTTTTAGGTAAAGTGAAGGATCGGATCATCGGCATCTCGTTGGAATTGGGTCATGTCAGAAAAATGACGAAGTTCCGCTTGACGAATTTTAAAGATTTGGGGTTCACTTTCTAACCAGTGATCATTAATTTGATTAAGTTGTTCTGTTGTCGTCTCAATATTAAAATTAGCGGGTATTTCACCAAAATAGCCCAG
>JAYKJI010000422.1:0-6038 GCA_035285405.1 Snowella sp.
GTTGGTAAAGTTGAGTCAACGTTACAAGCTCAACAATTATATCTTCAAAAAATGCCTGATTTAGTAGAAAAAGTTGGTGAGCATAAAAATTGGAAACAAATTGGTTTGACTTTGATTGGTGGTTTGAGGGGAGCATTAATAACATTAAATGCTCAATTTCCTACTCCTTAAATAAAAATATTTAAAGTTTATGAATTAGATGATCACTACTACATGCGAAAAATTGCAAACAGGGGAGTTAAAAACCGCAGACCTCATTTTAATTCTGTTCTCAGGGGTGATCGCGTTGCAGGGTTAATGGATGCTTTCCGTGAGGAAGATATGCCCGATCATAGATCATAAGGGTGTCGAATAATAATGAATTTTTGTTACGAAGTGGGGAGCGATCGAAGAATCGGTGCTAGGCTAGTCGGGGATTTTATCTCATTGTTAATGTTCTGTTCAAAGGAGGTTGTTTGCGGTACGCTAATCTGGCTAACACGCTTTTGGGCGTAATGTACGGAAAGTTTCTTGCGATTATGCCAAAATGGAGTGATATGACGAAAGTTTCCGTATATCATTACACTGGAGAGTGTTATACGGAAAGTTTCTGTATAATCAATAGTTATGCCGAAACCGAAAAGCCCGTTGAGATTATCCGATTTCATCCGAGATTGGGCAAGCAAAAATGGTTCTCTTCGTTGTTTAGTTTCGATAAGTTGTTGGCGATTATAAAGGTGAGTAATTATTAAGCGATCAGGACATAACACATCATTGGAGTGGACAATGTTAGAATCTTTTAGTGTTGAGTTGAAAGGCGATTATTAGAAGCAAATTGCTATTTTGAAAGAGCAGGTAAAGGTGATCATGAAATTTGGTATAGTCTTATCACTAATCGCCGTTTTGTTGTTGATAATACGATTAAATCTCGTCACACTGCTAATGGCGTTTTAAAACAGGCCGGATTAGAAAAAGCGTTTTAAAGTGCGATCGCCCAAATTGAGATAGAATTGTGTAAACAAAAACGAACCAGATTATCACAACAACATCAACTTATTAATTAATCGGTGATCGCATAAATTGACTAAGCATTATATAAAAACGAGCATTGGAACTCAAATGCAGCCTAAAGAGTCTGAATAGCCTTGAATGTTGCTAGACTGAGACCTAGCCTAGATTATCAGCATTTTCTCTAAATTCCGAACCCCTATGGTTCACGTTAAGCGAATTGAACTTTCGCATTTTAAATCCTTTGGTGGTACGACAGCCATCCCTTTTTTGCCTGGTTTTACAGTCGTCTCTGGCCCCAATGGCTCAGGTAAATCCAATATTCTAGACGCTCTACTGTTTTGTCTCGGATTGGCTACCTCCAAGGGAATGCGGGCCGATCGCCTGCCGGATTTAGTTAATAACAATCAGAGCGGTAACAAGGGCAGTTCTGAAGCCAGTGTGTCTGTCACCTTTGACATTCGCGATTTAGATGATGAGGCTTTTTTGTCGATGGTGATGGCAGCCAATGAAAGCTTAGAGGAACAAAATAAAACCGAGGGCAAAGAAAATCCCACCATTATTCTCAATCGGGAAGAGTGGACTGTCACCCGTCGTCTCAAAATTACCAAGGGCGGTAACTATTCCTCCACTTACTACATTAATGGGACAGTTTCCACGGCGACCCAACTCCATGAACAATTGAGTCGTCTTCGTATCTATCCTGAAGGTTACAACATTGTTCTGCAAGGCGATGTGACCCGGATTATTAGTATGAATGCTAAGGAACGGCGGGAAATTATTGATGAAATGGCGGGGGTAGCGGAATTCGATCGCAAAATTATGAAAACCAAGGAAACCCTAGAAGAGGTGAGGGAACGGGAAGATCGTTGTCGCATTATTGAAACGGAATTAGTGCGATCGCTGTCTCGTTTAACGGAGGATCGGGTTAAGGCAGAAAAATATCAAAAATTACGGACAACAGTTCAGCAAAAACAACAGTGGGAACTCGTTTTAAAATGGCGATCGCTGCAACAACAGGAAACTCGTCTCAGGGGTCAGTTAATGCAGGGAGAAACAGAGTCCCAACAATTACAAGCCAGTTTACAACAAATCGCCAAACAAATCACCGAAAATACCGCCGAATTTAATCGTTTTAATGCTCAAGTTAAGGCACTGGGAGAAGAAGAACAATTATCCGTTGCTTCCCAATTAGCACAACAAAAAGCTAAACAACAACAGCTTAATCAACGTTATCAAGAATTAACTAACCTAAGTCAAAAAAATCAAACCGATGTTGTCCAAACTCGTGACACCTTAGACCAATTACAACAGCAATTTTTATATCTCAATCAGGAAAAAAGTTTCTTTGAAAGCCAGACCTTACCCCAATTACAAACCAGCCGTCAAAACCTATTAAATATCGTTGAAAAGTATCGGGAACAGTCCCAGGCGATCGCCGCCGCTTCCGAGGTTTGGGTACAGGAACAAACAGCCCTGAGTCGTCAAGTCAGTCAATTACAGGAACAGCTTACCCCTCAACGAACTGAACAGGCTCAATTACAGGAACGTCAACACCAACTTGAACAGAGCTTAAAAGAGGCTCGTCAAACCCTAGCGGCAGTTACTCCTGAACTACTCCAAAAGGAAACGGTCGCCGCCCAGCGATCGGCCCAAATTGCGGGTATTCAGCAACAAATTCAAACCCTCGCACAACAATTAAGTCAAGCTGAACAGGAACAAAGTTTGCTGCAAGAAACCCAAAACCGTCTGAACAAAGAACAACGAGAAAAACAACGGCAACTGGATAAATTAGAAGCCACCAAACAGGCCCAACAAGAAGCCCAGGGAACCTATGCAACGCAGTTAATTTTACAATCCGATTTATTTGGTGTATTAGGATTAGTTGCCCAGCTAGGTCAGGTAGAAGCCCAATTTCAATTACCCCTAGAAGTTTCTGCTGGCGCGAGATTAGGTTATATCGTGGTGGAAGATGATGGCGTGGCGGCGGCGGGCATTGAAATTTTGCGACAATCTAAGGCTGGACGAGCCACTTTTTTACCCTTAACTAAAATTCGTCCCCCGCGTCCCAATGATTTGGGTAATTTACGTCATGCCAGGGGCTTTATTGATTTAGCCGTTAAATTGGTGCAGTGCGATCGCCGTTATGCAGATATTTTTCTCTACGTTTTTGGCAATACTGTCGTCTTTGAAAATTTAGAAACTGCCCGTCCTCACATCGGCAAACAACGTATTGTCACCCTAGAAGGAGATATTTTAGAAAGTAGTGGGGCCATGACAGGCGGGAGTCGGCCAGGGCGATCTAGTATTCGTTTTGGAGCGATCGCCACCGAAGACTCGGAGGAATTGCGTAGCCTTAGACAACGGTTAGGGGACATTGATCAAATTCAACTGCGGAATGATCAAATTTTGTTACAGCGGGGAGAACACATTAAACAATTATCCCAGGAACTAACCGAAATTCGTCAAAACAATCGAGAAGATCACCTTTACCTACAACAATTAGAACGGGATATTGAACGCTTAACCCTGCAAAAAGCCACCCTCAGCCGACAAATTAATCAAGGTCAGGGCGATTTAGTCACTCTTCAAGAACGTCTCGCTACTTTAAATCAAACAATCCCCCAACTATCGCATCAATTGCAACAGGAACAGGAAAAACTAACAGCCCTAGAAACGTCCCACGCTCATCAAGAATGGCAAGATATTCAGACTTTAATTCGAGGTAAAGAGAACGAATTAAAAACAGCAGAACAGGCCTTGCAACAGGGAGAAATTCAACTTAAGGATCTGCAAAATAAAACAATCCGTTTAGAGGAAAAAATTACCGAATGCCAACAATCTCTAGCGCAAAATCAAGGGCAATCTCTCCATTTGCAAGGTCAACAGGAACGCTTAGTGCAGGAGTTAACCCAACTCAATCTTCAAATTGAAGCGACGGAAACCCTATTTGCCCAATTAACCGATCGTCTGGGACTGGCTAAACAAGAACGCGATCGCCTGGAACAGGTTTTGAGAAATTTACAGAATCAACAGCAACAAAACACCTGGCAATTAGAGAAACTGCAAATAACGCAGCAGGAACGCCATGAACAACTACATCATCTTCAGGAACAATTAGCCACGCAACAAACGGAACTCCCCAATCCTCTCCCCGAAATTCCCCTCCTAGAAAATGTTGATCTCGAAACAGTGAATTATCCCCAGCTTTTAGAAGAGCTACAAAAAGAAATTCGCAACGGTCAAAAACGCCTAGAAGCAATGGAACCCGTCAATATGTTAGCCCTAGAAGAACATGAAAAGACCCAAGCTCGTTTGACAGAATTAACGGAAAAAATCACCACCATTGAAGCCGAAAGAACTGAGTTATTAATACGGATCGAAAATTTTACTACCCTACGACAGCGTGCCTTTAAAGATGCCTTTGATGCTGTTAATAGTAACTTCCAAACTATTTTTGCTGAACTGTCCGATGGTGACGGTTATTTACAATTGGATGATCCCGAAGATCCCTTTAACGGCGGCTTAAATTTGGTGGCCCATCCTAAGGGAAAACCCGTTCAGCGTTTAAGTTCCATGTCTGGGGGGGAAAAATCTTTGACCGCTTTGAGTTTTATTTTTGCGCTACAACGTTATCGTCCTTCACCTTTTTATGGCTTTGATGAAGTGGATATGTTTTTGGATGGAGCTAATGTGGAAAAGCTCTCTAAAATGGTTTGTAAACAAGCGAAACAGGCTCAATTTATTGTCGTTAGTTTGCGTCGTCCCATGATTGAAGCAGCCGAAAGAACCATTGGCGTAACCCAAGCTAGAGGAGCCCATACCCAGGTTTTAGGGATGAAGTTGGCTTAATCTCAGCAAGGAGAACATCTTTTTTTTAACGAGGATTGATCAAGTCAATGAAAATCTCTCAAGCAAGGGTTTTGACGCAATTTATCAACTAATCCTATTAACAAATGGCGATCGCCTTGGGGTCAAAGGAACCGATAGAAAAGCGTGTTAGAGTGACAAAGATGGGAAACGTGGGCAAATTATGCGCGGACTGTTGGTTTTATTACTTGCGGGGCTAGGACTGATTTTTTTTCTCCAAAACCGAGACCCCGTATTACTCTATTTTTTGGGCAATAGCGATAAAACGGCTCTATTTGTCCTCTCTCTGCCCCTGGGACTTTGGGTGATTGGCTTTATCCTACTGGGCGTGCTCATTAGCCTTGTTTTACAAATTTTAAATAGGATGGGTAAACCGGCCAAAATCAGTCAAGCTAGACCCTCACCTCGTCCCCAAACCGCACCCCAACCACCCAGATCTCCGCAACCGACACCGCCCCCTCGCTCAACAGAGACAATGCGATCGCCAGTGGCCAATGGCCAGGATTGGGAATGGGATAACCCTATTCCTGAGGCAGAAGATTGGGAGGTAGAAGAAATGCCAGAGATCCCAAGGAAAGTAGATCAGCGTCCAGGGTCGTCGCCATTACCGAAAACAGCAGTCAGAGAAGAGGCTGAACCGATTATCGATATCTCGTCCGATACAGAACGACCAATTTCTCGCCCTTTGGAACAACCTCGTCCCGTTGAACCCACACCTCCGCGTCTGCGTTCAGAGGATTTAAAGCAATTTGAAGTTTCCCAGCCGCCTAAAACCAGCACTCGTGAGGGAACTATCTATTCCTATACCTACCGTGAACCCCGCCCCCCGCAAAGTCGATCAACCCCGCCCCGATCGCCAGAGTCTTCCCCGCCGCAAAAAACGTCAACACCTGCCAAAAAAATTTATGATGCCAACTATCGCGTGATTAACCCGCCCCTCAATTCTGCCGATCCACCCAATTGGCATGAGGATGAAGATGAAGACTGGGTTTAATGCGAACAAGAGGCATTCCTTTTTTTTCCTTCTTATTCCCTTTTTTTCCATGTTCGTCAAGAAAAACCAGCCAGATTTGGGGACTGACATGCCAAGGGGGACTGACTATGCTGAAAGGGTAGAGGATCATCCTCTCTATGGTCTCGGTGTGTCAGGATGTGTTCAGGAGATGGAATGATGAAACGTA
>JAYKJI010000423.1:0-3905 GCA_035285405.1 Snowella sp.
AACCAACACCGTCTCCAATAAATCTATAATATCGCGGGTTGCTAAGGGATCAGCAATTTCTGTCTTGGCTCTTTGTAGCAATTGTTGAACTAAAACAGGAGCTTGAACATCCTGAGCGAGGATTAACTGAATCAATCCGATTCCAATAGAACCCGATCGCACCTCATCCAAATAGATAGGAATAATGCGACCACTATTCATCAATTCCCGTTGGTAAATCGTTAAAGCTGTCACCTCAAAACGACGTTGAGCAAAAAGAGCGACAGCCTTCCAATCCTGAACAGGTTTATACTGATTTAAATAGAGATTAATTTCGGCAATCAATTCCCAGTAAAAGTCAGACTTATTTTGAAATTGTACCTCGACAAAATAGAGCGGCTTATCTTCTCGATCTGGCATAAAAATACCATCAAAACGAAAAGCCTTTTCCTTGATTTCGGCAGATATAAATTGATAATGAGCCGCATCGTCAACAGGTTTTCCCAACAATTCAAAGAGAAGAGAATTAAAGGTTAGGAATAATTGATAAAAAATCGTGTCAGTACGCATAATGTCTTTAGATTAGCACAGGTCACAACTTGACAACGGCGATCGCCCTTCAACTCCAAAACTAAATAATGTGATTCTCAGATTCGATGGAGGCTTAAAAACTACCAAATAGTAGAAATATAACCCCATTTTTGGATTTTTTCATCTTTAGAAATTAAGGGAACTTTATGCACTAAACTACTGGCCACAATCAGTCTGTCCGCAGGATCGCCATGAAAACTACCTGGTAATCGAGTCGAGACAACAGCAATTTCTGGACTGAGCGGTAACAATTTAGCTTTAGGATGTTGAAACGCAAGATCAAGCCATACTTGCACATCCATTGATAGGGTAATTCTATCTTTTGAAACCAACATTGCTAACTCCCAACAGCTAATTGCAGAGACACCAATTTCCGTATTTACTGCAATTACTTCAGCCGCTTTTATAGAGAGTTTAGGCGATTCTGTTAACCACCAAAACCAAACATGAGTATCCAAAATAATCATTGCTCAACATCCCAAACTTCATCAATGGGACTGATAATATCTCCCTCATAAATAACACTATTTTTAAGAGGATTATTCACAGCCCAATCCAATTCTGAGGTCGTCGGAGATTTAAAAGCCATCACAATCTGAGACAGAATATTTAACGTATGATCATCTACTCGATCAATTTCTAATTTGAGTTGTTCGCGGCTAATCATAACCTCTCCTCGCAAAACGGAACTACAACTGATCGTAATCCACAAATCGTGAATGACCATCAAAAAAAAGCCAGCCCTGATAACAAGACTGACTTTTTTAATGCGGATGACGAGACTCGAACTCGTAAGGCAAAGCCACACGCCCCTCAAACGTGCGCGTATACCAATTCCGCCACATCCGCGTTTTGAGCAATATTAAGCTTAACATAGCCCAGAGCTAAAAAACAACTAAATTTTTAAAACCCCTTCGGGCATCACCGTTAACAGTTCCCGTCGTTGCAATCCCTCTTGGTGACAGATCGCATTGGCCGCCAATAAGCCGCTACTGACTGCCCGTTCCATCAAGCTACAGGGAAAAGGCATTTTCACCCAATCCCCCGCCAAAAAGAGATTGCTCACCTCTGTTTCCGTCGAGGGTCGATCGCGGTAACTATGGGGCGGAAAACCAGAGAAATTCTTTTGATTCACCAATTCACGGTGCAACATCTGAGCAGAGCCTAAACTGGGGACGATTTCGTATAATTCCTGCTCAAAGGTGGTTAACAGAGCTTCCTGGGTCGGAAATTCCTTCTCCTTATAACAGTAGGCATGAAGTTCCACCACACTGCCCCCCGTGCGTTGATGCCAGTCAATAAATTGCTCTTGAATACGGTGATAAAGAGTAATACTATCCGTCAAACTATAGCCCGACAAAGAAGCAAAATTGCTATGCTCCCAGTCAAAATCTCGATCAAACCAGAACCTCGCAACGGCAAAGGGATCGGCGATCGCCAGGGTTTTTAATTGAGCTTGACAAGGGGTTGTTTCTCCCGTCATTAAATCGCTGAGATGACGCATCCCCACCACATCGGCGGCTAAAATGTAATAATCGGCTTCTAAGGTTTTGTCTGGATGATTACTAGGATTGGCCGCGACTAACTGTACTTGATCGGGTTGAGTTTTCTGCACTTTAAACTTAGCTAAATTGCGTTTTGCTGGGCCTTGTAAGACCTTCCCGTTCTCGTCATAAACTGCCCCATGACAGGGACAAACAAATTTTCCATCGGCTTTTTTAGCAACCGTACAACCTTGATGGCTACAGGTTAAGGAAATCGCTTCCGTTTGTTGGGTATTAGCTAAAAAAACGCGATCGCCTGCGCCGTAATAATTATTTTTTTCATCACTAACAAGCTCATTTTTTGTCACCCAAAAGGGAACCGCACTTGCCGATTCGCCTTGATGGTAACTTAAAGAAAGAATTTTACCCTGCTCACAATGAATATTACTAACTTGAGCTTCGGTAATAATTTGACCGCCGTTTTTTTCAATGGCTTTCACCATCGGCATGACTAAACTTGTCACCATATCGTCTTTTGTGCCGTTAAAGGCTAAACCTTCTGGGTTTCCAAAGAAATAGAAGTGAAAAAATTGCATTAATTCCCCCGCACTGAGCAGATCGGGGGCGTTCAAACTGGATTTAGCAAAGGGTAAAAAATAGAGATCATATAATCCCTGGGGAAAACCGCCTTCCACCCATTCAGACACGGAAATTCCATCGAGGCGATCATAACTTTTGGGAATCTGAAATCCTGTAATGGCTCGAAAAACTTCTAAATGGGAAATTTTTGTTAAATTAATGCCCCACTTGAGACGATTAGGGGAAGCAATGGCTAAATCGACGATATTCCAGGGAAAAGCGGAATGACTGGGACGAAAAACTTCAGGCTGATAAGTATTATCTCGAAACACCAAGGAATAAAAATCTAACGACTTGAAATTGTCAGCGATCGCCAACTCATTAACAATACTTTTGAGGTTGTAATACTGGGGAAAAAAGCCATGAAAACCATGTTCCATCTGGAACGTTTCATCGCCGACCTGCACTGTCCAACCCGCGACCTTACCCCCTAAATTGGGAGACTTTTCCAAAAGCGTTACTTTAAAGCCCCGTTGACTCAACTCGTAGGCACTGGCTAATCCGGCTAATCCCGCCCCCACAATGACCACTGACTTCTCTTGGCTTAGTTGACTAGGTAAGGTTAATCGATCTAATTGGTAGATTGACGGTTGAGGCTTCGTCATTCTGGAATAGCCTAAGGCTCCTCCCACAGTACCAACACTGAGCAACTTTAAGGCAGTACGACGAGACAGGGTTGATGGTGGTAAAGGGTTTGATGATTGATTCATGCGATCGCAGAATTGACTGGGGAGAATTTGTAACGATTTATAACTAACACTTCTTTATAATGTATTTCCGCTCAATTTTCCAAACCGAAAATCAACCTCAACTTTACTTTACTTGGCCCTGGACTTTTGCCTGGGCTTGTTTGATTAAACGTTGAGCCTCTGGATAAGCAGTGGTTCCAGGGGGAACTTTTTTCAGTTCATCCATAATATCTTGCAGTTGGTTAACGCGCTGGATTTGCTCTGGGGAATCGCTTGGGGTGGGTATTGTCCCTAACCAATCCTGAAAGCGTTGATGGGCCGTTTCTAAGGTTTGCACCGCCGCCTGTTCCTTTTCGAGACTAGTTTGTACCTCTAATTGTTTTTGGGTATATTCAGCTAAGTAGGGCTTGCTGAAAAAAGCTGAAACCCTTACGGAGAAAAGATAGTAGCCAAATTAAGAACAGCTAGAATGCAGGAAAATAGGTTAAAATGGCTCAAAACCCTTGCATTAAGAGGAGAGAAG
>JAYKJI010000424.1:0-15585 GCA_035285405.1 Snowella sp.
CTTCTCTCCTCTTAATGCAAGGGTTTTGAGCCATTTTAACCTATTTTCCTGCATTCTAGCTGTTCTTAATTTGGCTACTATCTTTTCTCCGTAAGGGTTTCAGCTTTTTTCAGCAAGCCCTACTTAGAGTGGATAAATGAGAAAATAGTGCGATCGCCTCTCGTGTCGCTTGGTTGAGTTTCTTATTTTGATGAGAATTGAGACAGCGATCGCCAATTTTTTTTTCGGAAAAAGATTTATTTTAGAGTTAAGAAGTTTAGGTTGATAATCTTCTTTTTTATCTACAAAGTTATGTCTCTGGAGGTTCAGATAAACTCTCTGCTGCTGATTCTAATTGTATTTTATCTTTCTTAATTGCTCGCATCCAGATAGCAATCATACCAGCAATCGGAATAGACAGAAAAACTCCCAACAATCCTGCCACTCGTTCGCCAATAAACAGAGCTAAAAAAAGAACAACAGGATTTAATTCTAGGGCATTTCCCATAACTTTTGGACGTATAATGTTATCTTGAATCTGCTGAAGAATAACACAAGCAATGATCACTTTAACCGCGATCGCCAATCCCTGGGAACTAAAGACTAATAACGTCACGATTAAAACCCCCAGGGTTGCCCCAATCCCTGGAATTGCATCCAGAATTCCCACAATCAGAGCAAAAACTAGGGAATAGTTCACTCCTAACAGGGTAAAAATCAAGAAACTGGCGATAGACAAAAACAGCATTAATAGCAATTGTCCCCGTATAAATCCGAGAAAACTTTGTCGAAAGGTCTGGGCAAAGCGATCGCGGGAAGCAAGGGGAAGCAGTTTAAGAAAAGACTGCCAAAGTTTATCGCCATCAATCAGCATATATAAACTAATCACTGACCCAAAAATACCGGCAAAGACACTCGAAAAAATCCCCTGTACAATTCCTAAGCCAGAAGCTAGACCCGCCTGTAATTTGTCAATGACTTTGCCAATATCGAGTCGCTCCAGAAAGTCCTGGTAGGGCAATAAATCTTGCTGTTTGAGTGCGCCCTTGAGATGACTGACTAAACCTTGCCCCTGATTAATCGCCTGTAGCCCAATGCCGGTTACTAACCCTAATAATAAGGCTAAGGCCACTATAAAGGTAATGGCAATCGCCAATCCCCTCGGCATATAACGCGATAACCAAACCACTGGGTAATTTAAAAGGGCGGCAAAAATAGCGGCAGTGGTAAATAAGGCGATCGTGCCATAAAAATAGTTAATAATTAGTATAGTAATCCAGCTACAGGCAAACAATAACAAATAGCGGGTTAATTGAGAGTTACTCAAATAGTCCCAAATGTTTTCTGTCTCGACCTTGTGTTTATCCATGTACAGCCTAACGGTGAACTTTTTTGTTCTATATCCTGGATTTTTAGCCAGATCTAGATTAGAACTTATTGCGCTCACTTTGACATAGAGGCTTGTAATTTGTCAAAAGTCTTTAAATCTCTTAATCTGAGGTGATTTTAGAGCGAGTGACCAAAGTGGTCTGGACTTGACGAAACTGCTTCAGATTTCATAGTGCCAGATTTGCTCTTCCCGCAAGATAAAACGGTGTAGGGGATTGCGCTGAATAAAACCTTGTTTTTCTAATTGACTGAGCGATCGCGTGATTGTGACCCTGGTGGTTCCTAAAATATCAGCTAAATCTTGATGGGTTAAGCGAAAATCAATGAGTTGACCTTTTGAGGTTTCTGTCCCAAATTTCTTGCCTAGCCAATTAAATAGCTGGATAAGCATGACTTCCACCGTCTTTTGGCTACGGATAATGGTTAATTCTTGCATCGGTTGAATATGGGCAAGGAGAATATGGGTCATATCTGCCCCTTTATTCCAGGAAATGAGAGCGGCTTTGACTTCGGTGACACATTCCAATTAGTAGGGATTAACCTTCGCAAAGCTTTTACTCACCGTGTCTCCGGGGCCCCAGACCCCCAAGGTAATCATTGTGCCATCATCTAACCAGGTAAAGCCTCGTACCATACCATACTGAATCTTCCAGAGACTATTAACTTTATACGGTAAGTTAGCACGCGAATCGAATGCCCACAATTGGTTTACGTTGGTTAATAGCATCGACCATTTTCTCCTTCGATAATTCAGCCCATCAGTCTCAATCAGACGACTAAACCTAGACAAAGCGCGATCGCTGATTGAGGAACCCTATATAATATACAGCAATTCTATCGAAAAAAAGTATTTGCTGGCCTAGGGAAAAGTCTGATATGGATTATGGTCGCCTTTCTTCTGGCTTAAAACGAGCGCATTCAGCAACGGAAGTTAAAAAAAAGCAAATATCCCCGTGGGGTTTTAAAGAAGGCGTTTATAGTAAAAGTTATTCTCGTCACTCAGGATTTCCATGGCCAAAACCTTACTTGAACAACTTCGGGAAGTCACCATTGTGGTAGCCGATACGGGCGATATTCAAGCCATTGAAACCTTTACGCCCAGGGATGCTACGACAAATCCCTCTTTAATTACGGCGGCGGCCCAGATGCCCCAATATCAGGAAATTGTTGATCAAACCCTGAAAACAGCCCGTACAGACCTTGGCAAACAGGCTTCACTGTCGGAAGTCGTTACTTTGGCCTTTGATCGATTGGCGGTATCCTTTGGACTCAAAATTTTGGAAATTATTCCAGGTCGGGTTTCCACTGAGGTAGATGCCCGTTTGTCCTACGATACAGAGGCCACCATTGCCAAGGCCCACTATCTGATTGCCCAATATGAGGCAGCCGGAATGTCCCGCGATCGCGTTTTAATTAAAATTGCTTCCACCTGGGAAGGCATTAAAGCCGCAGAAGTCTTGGAAAAGGAAGGTATTCACTGTAATTTAACCCTGCTTTTTGGACTTCATCAAGCGATCGCCTGTGCAGAAGCGGGAGTGACCTTAATTTCCCCCTTTGTGGGCCGAATTCTAGACTGGTATGTCAAGGAAACGGGGCAAGAATACAGTCCTGAAGAAGATCCTGGTGTACAGTCTGTAACCAAAATCTATAATTACTACAAAAAGTTTGGTTATAAAACAGAAGTAATGGGAGCGAGTTTTCGCAATATTGGTGAAATTCAGGAATTAGCAGGCTGTGATCTCCTCACCATTTCTCCCAAATTATTAGATCAATTACGCTCGACGGAAGGAGATTTACCCCGCAAACTTGATCCGGCTCAGGTTAATCAAGATATTGCTAAAATCCCGATGGACAAGGCTATTTTTGAGGAAATGCACCAAAGCGATCGCATGGCCTCCGAGAAGTTAGCTGAAGGCATTGCCGGTTTTACCAAAGCCTTAGAAGCCTTGGAACATTTGCTAGAAGAACGACTGACCCGTCTCGAAGGTCTGGAGAGCATTACCCACGCCGCCGAAGAAATTTTCCATGCCTATGATTTGGATGGAGATGGCTTTATTACCCGTGAAGAATGGGCCGGAATGGATGCGGTTTTTGATGCGATCGACGATGACCACGATGGCAAAATTACGGTGGCAGAAATGGCGGCTGGTTTAGGAGCGGCTTTTCGCTTAACAACAGTCGGTTAGTCTTCTACAGTGATGTTCTGTACTGTTTTACTCTGTCTTTACTCCCCCTACGGAAGGGGGATTTTTTTTGAGGATTACCCCTGTCAACGGCTAGTTTTCCGGTTGAGGTGCTATTGAGGTGCGATCGCAAACCTGAACCTTTTAAAACATCTCATTGTCTATACTTAAGCATCTACGGATGAGGTAAATCGGTGCTAGGGTCAAATTCCAAGACACTGACTGATCAACAGTTAGTCATTCAGAGTCAACAAGGTGATACAACAGCCTTTCGTCATCTCTACCAGAGCTATCAAAGTAAGGTACGCTCAACCCTTTATCAACTTTGTGGCAACCAAAACCTAGATGATTTGGTGCAAGAAGTTTTTTTGCGGGTTTGGAAAGGCTTACCCAAATTACGACAAACTAACTATTTTTCCACCTGGCTCTATCGCATTACTTGGAATGTGGCCAATGATGAACGCCGACAATTTGCGAAACAAGCGATTACTCAAGGTGGTGATCTCGCAGAACTAGAAACCCGTTTATCTCGCCATCAAGACAGTCCTAGTTTGATGGAAATGCACTACCAAGATCTGGTAAGACGGGGTTTGCAGTCCTTGAGCTTTGAACATCGAACCGTTTTAGTTCTCCGCGATCTCGAAGATTTACCTCAAAAAGAAGTTGCCGAGATTCTCAAATTACCGACGGGAACTGTTAAATCTCGTCTTTTTTACGCTCGCCAAGCAATCCGCACCTTTTTGCATGAACAAGGAGTTGATGATGCATCCTGACCCCGACCATAATTTAATTCGTTTTCTGAAAAAACACCAACCCTCACCACCGCCGGCTTCTTCCCATTGTGAGGAGAGGTTAATGCTGTTGATTCGGCAATCTCGTCCCACAACTAATCCAATAATCCGATTTTGGCTAATTCCCACAGCGATCGCAGCCAGTCTATTTCTGTTATGGAATAGTCAGCAAAGCGCCTTCCAACCCGTGGCCGTCAATGATGCGAGTCATCGTGTCAATCAGTTAAATAGTGAAGTAGAACTAGAAGCCTTTTTAGTGAATAATTGGCAAAACTTAGGAGTAGATGCTTCTGAGGAGAATAGTCGCTACAGTGTGGGTGCTACCAATGATTGGCAGTTGTTAACCAATCCTGATAGTAACTACCGAGAATAATCGGGCTATCAATGAACCTTTTTAGATCGAGTTTTGTCTAAAGGAGTGATCTCAATAATTGAGTTTTCAGTTTTGTTTCTCACTCTATTTTGTAGAGGTTTTTACCATGAAATTCTATTCTGTTCCCTTACTAACCATGCTATTAACGGTGAGTTTAGGAACCAGCTTTTGTGTTGCTAATCCTGTATTGGCTGAAGGTCAAAACATTGCGCCAACCTTACTGGTTCAAAATCGATCAACTAAACTTGTCGATGGCCCTAATCGCCTGATGGAACAATTAAATCTTTCGAGTCAACAAAAGCAAGATCTATCGACGATTCGACAAAAATATCAAGGACAAATGAAGCAACTCCATGAACAGTTACGCACTAATCAGGAGGCATTGCGTACAATGATGAGTGGAACGGCCTCGGAAGAAAGTATTCGGACTAAACATACAGAGATTGTACAGTTAAGGCAGCAACTCGAAAATTTAGGCTTTGAAAGTATGTTGGAAAGTCGCGCTGTTCTAACGCCTGATCAACGTCAACAATTTGCCCAATTAATGGAAAAACAACGGGGAAAAATGAGGTCTAAAATGGGAAATCCAGGGGATAAACCTCCAGCTTTCTAGGTCTTGCTTACCCTCATCTGTCTAGATTAAAAATTCCCCCATTTAGTTAATTATTAATACGGCTCAGAAAGGCTTTAAGGCGATCGCTTTGGGGATTGGTAAACACCTCATCGGGGTCGCCAGCCTCTTCGACAATACCTTGATTGAAAAAGAGCACTTTATTGGAGACTTCCCTGGCAAACTGCATTTCGTGGGTGACAACGGCCATGGTCATTCCTTCTTCTGCCAATTGTTTCATTACACCTAAAACTTCTCCCACTAATTCTGGGTCTAAAGCACTGGTGGGTTCATCAAATAATAGAACTTCAGGCTTCATACAAAGGCCCCGTGCGATCGCCACCCGTTGTTTTTGACCGCCAGAAAGTTGATCTGGATAATTATGGGCTTTGCTACCTAGACCCACTTTTTCGAGATACATTAGAGCGCGTTCCTTAGCCTCCGTCATCGAAAGTTGTAACACTTTTTGGGGAGCCAACATTAAGTTTTGTAAAACCGTGAGATGGGGAAACAAATTAAAATGTTGAAAAACCATTCCCACTCGTACCCGTAATTGTCGCAGTTCTTTTTGACTCACCTGGGCATGGGACAAATCCACTCCTGCCACCGTCAATTTTCCCCCACTAATGGACTCCAGTCGGTTTAGGCAACGCAGAAAGGTACTTTTTCCGCAACCCGATGGGCCAATAATTGAAATCACATCACCTGAATACATTTCCCCCGTCACGCCTTTTAGGACTTGTAGCGTTCCAAAGTTTTTCTGAAGGTTTTCACAGGAGACAATGGGGGCAGTGGTTTCCATTGCGATCGCTCTTGGTTAAATTGAATTGTTTAAATCTTAATAAATATTAATGTATCGGAATCTTTTCGGGTTAATTGTATTCTAAATTACATTTATCCTTGACTTTAGCCCTAATACTGAAGGCAGATCTAGGTTGCGGTTGCCTAGAAAGTTTTAGTATTGCTGGGTGTGATGAGGAGAAAACAAACAAATGAATCGATTTAGCCCATTTGGTAATCTGTTTGGCCGCTGGCGACATCTGGTCTATTCTCTGCTGGGATTACTCCTTGTTCTCGGTTTACAAGTGATTCCGGCCACTTCTCAAACGCCGGATACGGGTAAGCCTTTTATCGTTGCAACCGAACCAACTTTTCCCCCCTTTGAAATGAATGATGAAAGCACGGGGACATTAACGGGTTTTGATATTGATTTGTTGCAGGCAATTGGTAAGGAAGCTGGTTTAAATATTCAAATTGAAAGTTTGCCCTTTGATGGCATTATTCCCGCTCTACAAGCTGGCACTATTGATGGAGCCATTAGTGGTATCACCATTACCGCAGAACGGGCCCAATCCGTGGCTTTTTCTAGTCCCTATTTTAAAGCGGGTTTGGCGATCGCCGTTAAAGAGGATAATACGACTATCCAGAGTGCTGAGAACTTAAACAATAAAAAAATTGCCGTTCAGATCGGGACAACCGGCGCGATGACGGCCACCAAGATACCAGGCGCGGAAATTAGTAGTTTTGATTCAGCCGCCTTGGCTCTTCAGGAATTAGTCAACGGCAAAGTCGATGCAGTGGTTAATGACGGCCCAGTTACTCGTTATGCCATTAAGACAGCCGGACTCAAGGGGGTGAAGGTCGTTGCCGATATTGGGACAGAAGAATTTTATGGCATTGCCATGCCCCAGGTGAAAGGTAATCTACTTAATACTAAACAGTCTTTAGTTAACTTTGGTTTATTTAAGGTCATTGAATCGGGAACCTATAACGCCATTTATGACAAGTGGTTTGCCGCAACTCCCAATCCTTTACCCATGGTGGCCCCAGCGATCGTCGGTAAGGTCAACACCCTAGCCACTCAAACCGTACAGAAAGAATCCTTTTTTATTCTCCTTTTCCGTAATCTGATTCGGGGTTCTGGGATCACTATTATCCTCACTATTTTTGCGGTTTTCTTTGGTTTGGTGGGCGGTACACTCGTTGCGATCGCCTTAATTTCACCCCTGGGAATTGTGCGCTGGATCTTCCGCATCTATGTGGAATTCTTTCGAGGCACGCCCATGCTGGTGCAACTATTCATCATCTATTTTGGTTTGCCTGGACTGTTTCAAGAAATTGGTTTACAGTGGAGTTTAGATCGTTTTCCAGCCGCCATTATTGCCCTGAGTTTAAATGTTGCTGCCTATTTAGCAGAGATTATTCGGGGTGGGATTCAATCCATTGATCCTGGTCAATGGGAAGCCTGTCAGTCCTTGGGGATGTCGCCTTTTCAAACCATGAAGGAAGTCATTTTTCCCCAAGCCTTTCGTCGCATTTTACCCCCTTTAGGCAATGAGTTTATTACCCTGATTAAAGATACCAGTTTAACCGCCGTTATTGGTTTTACGGAACTTTTCCGAGAAGGTCAATTAGTGGTTGCCACTACCTACAAAGCCTTTGAAGTTTATATTGCAGTGGCGTTTGTTTATCTGATTTTAACAACCCTATCTTCGATCGCTTTTAAATGGTTAGAAATCCATCTTGATCCAGTGGGTAGAGCCAAAAAGCAAGCTGCCTAATGTTTAATTTTTGTGTGAGATGATCATGTTTAAAACTTTTAAAACTGCCAACTTCTTCTTGCCTAGTGTTAGTTTAGCGATCGCTGGATTAAACCTAATTACCATTGCCCCGATTCAAGCGGAAGAAATAGTATCGCCATCCCTTAATTTGCCTTTGCTTCAACGTCGCGCCCTACAACTCAAAACCTTTCAGGATGGTAGCTTAAACTCTGGCTCGGAAAATATGCCCAGGGTAGCAGACCTAGATCACGGTAGTCTTAATCAAGTTACCAATGTTTCAGAATTGCGAGATATTCAACCCACTGATTGGGCCTATGAAGCTCTTAAAAGTTTAGTAGAACGCTATGGCTGTATTGTGGGTTATCCTGATCGCACCTTTAGAGGCAATCGCGCCCTCACTCGTTGGGAATTTGCGGCGGGTTTAAATGCTTGTTTAAATACCATTGAGAGACTATTACAGGAAAATGTGGCAGTCCTACGAGAAGATCTGGACAAACTTAAACAATTATCCCAACAATTTGAGCAAGAACTTGCGTCCCTCGGAACAAGAGTCGATAACCTGGAATCCCGTACTGCCTATCTAGAGGATCATCAATTTTCCACGACAACCAAATTAAGCGGTGATGTAATTCTGGCCTATTCAGGCGTTTGGGGATCGGAGCAAGCTAGTGGCCCGCCCAACCAACCCATTAATAATGGCCAAATTACGGTTAATTATCGTTCTCGCATCAATTTTGATACTAGTTTTAATGGTAACGATAATTTAAAGGTACGTTTTCAAACGGGTAACTTTCTCTACGGTAGAGGTGGCAGTAATCTTACCGATTTTAACTTTACAGCCGTGGGGGAACCTAATCGTACGAGAGTTGATAAGCTCCAGTACCGTTTTCCCGTTGGTGAGGATTTGAATGTCTGGATTAGTGGTGCAAAAATTACGCTGGATGATTTAGCCGATCCCCTGGCTCCTTTTACCAATTCTTTTACGGATGGTGCTGTTTCCTTCTTTGGTGCGATCGCCCCGATTTATTTACCAGAAGATAATAATGGGCCCGGTCTAGGAGCGGCTTACAACTTTACCAAGGATCTCAGTTTGGCGGCTTTTTATTCGGCTGGCAATGGTTCGCTAACAAAATCAAGCAATGGTTTATTTAATGGTCAGTTTGGGGTCGGTACTCAGTTAACCTATCTGCCAGAACCGGATACAGGGGTGGGGATTGCCTATCTGCATCAATATATTCCCCAGGGTCAGTATGATCAGTTTTCGGTGTTAGGATTCACTGGCTTGAGTAATACCGACGATCCTTTTAATGGTAATGCTAGTACTTCAGACAATATTGCCCTGCTCTGGACTTGGCGACTGGCCCAGGGTTTTAGTCTCGAAGGTTGGGGAATGTACACTACAGCTAATGCGGTGGGCGGCGATCGCGATGGAGACACGGCGGATATTTGGAATTGGAAAGTTAGTTTTGCGTTTCCTGATCTCTTTAAGGAGGGAAATGTGGGGGTAATTTCTGTCGGCCAACCTCCTTATGCAGCCACGTTAACTAATAATAATCAGATTCCCGATGCCACGCCTGCTACCACCAATCCTCCCTGGTTTGTGGAAACATTTTATCTCTATCAAGTCAACGATAATATTTCTTTAACACCGAGTATCTGGGTGGGTATTAATCCCGCTAATGGTCGTGATCCACTTTGGGTTGGGGCTATTAGAACCAGCTTTAAGTTCTAGTGAATGGGGCTGCGATCGCTGATTAATTGATAGTTTTAAAAAGCGATCGCCGATAAAATATCTTTATGATAGAGTTACTTAAACTGTTACCAAAGTCACTGACGACATTTTTGTATGCAGTGGCGGCTTTATTAAGATTTTATGGAAACTCAGACACCATCCTCTTCTCTTTCTTCCCCTTCACCACAATCCAAGGGAGTCTTTTGGTCTTCGCGTTGGGGTCAGCGTCTTTGGTGGTTAATCTCGGCCTTGAGTGGCACGCTGGAAATCGAAATAGAAGGGAAGCGGCAGCAACAAGAACACGAATTGAGGATGAAAATCTTGCAGCAAGAGAACGAGAGGCTAGACGGGATGCTCTTGCAAACGAGGCAAGAGAACGAGAAGCTGAACGAGAGGCTAGACGGGATGCTCTTGCAAACGAGGCGAGAGAACGAGAAGCTGAACGAGAGGCTAGACGGGATGCTCTTGCAAACGAGGCAAGAGAACGAGAAGCTAGACGGGATGCTCTTGCAAACGAGGAAAGAGAACGAGCAACTCGCTATACTCGAATCCAAAATAGATGGATTATTCTCCAAATACAACATCAACTCGAAAGTTCATCGGACACCAGAGCAGCCTTGAGGGATTTTCTTGTATTTTTGTCGGAATATGGTGAGTAGAAGGGCGATTGCCTATCCATTATCTATTGAAGCCGCGATCGCATTTTTCTGCACCTAAAAAACAGTTACGTCTAATAATCCGTTATCGTAGGAGGCAGAGAGCTAGAAGCGGCTAACTAACTTCTCCCCATCTATTCACAAATCCAACGAAAGCGTAACCTATGCCAAATCCTACTATCGAAGTTAAATTAGAGGATGTCCTAGCCAAGATTGATAGTCGGTTAGAACATATTGAGAATGGCTTAATGGATCTAAAAATTTCTCAGGTAGAAATCAAGGGAGAGATTAAAGCTCTTGATGAAAAACTCTCAGGACAAATTAAAACTCTTGATGAGAAAGTGACAGGTATCGGTAAACGTTTGGAAAATCAGGAATTTCTCAATAGAGGTGTTCTCGTGGCCCTGATTGTGGCCCTGATAGCTGGTGCGGCTAAACTTTTTGGTTGGCTTCCGATTTCTTAATCTGTGATCGCCCCCTTTCTATCTCCCAAAAATGATCGCTGTTCTAATTCTATTTTCATAAAAAGCGATCGCTGATTAATTGATAGTTTTAAAAAATGCGATCGCTTTTGCCCAACAGCCTATCAGACTATCTTGGGATAGTGTTCGGTATTAAACCTTGAAAACAACTGCCTATTTTGACTCTACTAGAAATCGCCCTGATCGTTTGCTAATCAAAGACGAATGGATTACTTTTGTGATAGAAAATCCTGAACAAATTCAGATTCAGATGGATGGTAGAATTCGGATATGGGCAAGAATTAGAGAAGCCGAGGGAAAATATCTTCGTGTGATTCTTCTCGCAGATAATGAAACTGTTCACAACGCATTTTTTGATAGGAGATTTAAGCCATGAAACTTCAATATTTTAAAGACACTGATACTCTATACATTGAATTTAAAAATGTGAGTATTGTTGATACTCAAGACCTGGATGAAAATACGTTGCTAGAGTTCAATGAAAAGGGTGAGATCTGTGCAATTACAATGGAACACGCTAGTCAAAGAGCCGATCTTCAGCACCTCATAATGGAAGGAATTGCTGCATAGATGAGCGATCGCATTTTCAATGAACAATTGACAATGGATAGTAGTCACGGAAAATAAATCACCCTTTAGAAAAAGCTGAAAACCTTGCTGGACAGGGATCGCTATGTGTAAATAATTTTGCCTAAGCACTTATAGCAATTTTCATAAAACCGAGGTACGGGCAAGGGGCTTAAGCCCCTTGTTAGCAAGACTCGTAGATACCTCACCAGAGTGAAAAACGCTATATCAAAAACTCTAAATATACTGTGTTGTCTTTAGGTTGTTTATGTTCCTTTTACTAGGATGGAATATCGGTTTTAATGATATTTGCAACCTTCTTTGCCCATTCTACCTGTTCACGCATCTTACCAGTACCAACTTGAACTAGTTTAAGTCCGAGTGTGAGCAGATCAGACTCCCCAAGGTATTTTATGGCAATATCTTCAACCATTGATAGATCAAGAGTTTGCTCAACAGTTTCTTTATATAAGGCATTAGCATTTTTGATGTCGGTAATCTCGTCGTTTTCAAGATAAAAATTTAACTCGTCTAGGGTCACATTCCACATTTTGGCAATCGTCTTCATGTTATCCCATTCTGGAGTGCTGGTCTTTTTGTGACTTGTCATGGTTTGTATAAAACCATGCGAAACCTTCTTACCACCTAAGTTACTAAACCATTCGGCAAACTGTTCTTGAGTCATATCCAACTCGGTTTGCTTATCTAAAAACAACTTCATTAGCTTTTGTCGATTAATCATATACTTTCCTGCAAAAAACAACTTTATTAGTTACTAGCATTTGTAAGTGTAAATGTCAAGATTGCAACTTAAAAAAACATATTTTTTTTGCAATCATGGCAACCCAAACCTCACAAACAAAATAGTACTCAAGGTGATGCAAATTGCTGTTGGTATCCATAAAGCTTTCCTGGCAAGGTGTTTAAAAACAGAACCTGATATTACAACTAAAGTACCGAGTTTGATATAGAGCGATTGACAACTAAAGTTGTATATGATAAAAATAAAACGATAAAGTTTGATTTTTGCTGAAGCAATATCTAGTTGCACAGCCGCTAACCTCCTACAAATTTCCACCGCCACCCTTAACCGTGCTAAACGCCAGGGCAAACTCCCTTATCAACATGGCTCTTGGACTGCTGACATTTCAGGAAAACAAGGCAAAAAACGCCTTTACTGGAAAGTTGCTTTTAATCGCTAACCCCAAATCACAATTTATCCTCACTTATTCAAAAATCATGTTCAATCCCCTTCAAAACCAACCCCAAAAACGTTTCACCCCCTATGCCTGGGTTACAATGATCGCCAATCTCATGGCCGAAGAAAAACCCTGTCATTATGCCCCCTGGCTCCGTAGCCAATACCAAATTCCTAGTAAATCCAGCGACTACGACACCACCGACCACGACGAAATGGTAATCCAACGCGCTGTTGAACTGCAAGACCAGGGCTATGAAATCACCGTCGAAACCGCCAATTCCATTAAATTCGTTGGACAAAAATACAACATCTGTATCGCGGGTCGTCCCGACATTCTCGCCATCAAAGATAACTGGATTCTGGTTGAAGACTGCAAAAGTGGCAAAAAACGAAAATCCCATCGCTACCAAGTTTTACTGTATATGATGCTTCTCCGCCACGCCGAAAACACCAAAACTCAATGCAAAGATAAGCAAATTCTCGGACGCTTAATCTACCCCGATGAAATTCAAGACATCTCTGAACATTACCTCGATCAAACCTTTAAAGATAAACTCCATCAAACTCTAGCCATTCTCACCAGTCCCGAAATTCCGACTCCCCAAGCCAACCCTTGGAACTGTCGTTATTGCGCCCTTCCCGATCAATACTGCTCCATTAAAATGAGTGCTTAAACTTCCCTAAGCAAATCCATTGGTGATCGCCGAGTATATTGAAAAAGAAAATCCCTAACCTAGAAGGCGATCATCATGACCCTACAAGACATCCAATCCCAAATCTTAAAATTACCAACCCAAGATAAATGGCAACTCGTTCAAACCCTTCTCAATGCCATCCAAAAAGATACCACCGCCCCAAAAATACCCCCAGAGAAAACCTATCCCCTGCGCGGTTTACCCATCACAATTAGCGAAGACTTTGATGATCCCATGCCAGAACTGTGGGAGGCATTAACAGAATGATTCTCCTGGATACCCACACCTGGCTATGGCTGCTCCATGACCCTGAGCAATTATCCACCCCAGCCCAAAGCATTATTACCGAAGCTGAAAACAGCAACAGTATTCTGATTTCCAGTATTTCCGTCTGGGAAATTGCCACCAAACAAAGTCTCAATAAACTGCAACTTCCTTTAGCCATTCACGAATGGTTTGAATTAGCGCAACAACAACCTGGCACAATCATCGAACCCCTTTCACCTCTCGACGCAATCCATAGTGCCAATCTGCCTGGAAACTTTCATAAAGACCCCGCCGACAGAATCTTAGTGGCGATCGCTCGACGGTATGACATCCCACTGATTACCTGTGACACAAAAATCTTGAACTATCCCTACGTCAAAACCATTTGGTAAAGCTTAACACCCCCAAAAACTCAGTCACCACTTCCCCCGTTCTCTCCCGACACTCTTTATCTGTGAATCTAACTGTAGGTATTCCCTCACGGAGCATTAGGCGATCGCCACTCTGTAGGTTATTTTGACCATCTCTCGTTAGCCAGGCAGCATACTGTAAAGCCTGTTGAATATCCTCTAATTCTAGATCGGGATACTCTTCCAAAATTTCTTCATTGGGCTTACCATTGGCAACTAAATTCACCACTAAAGAAACAGGAATACGCATCCCTCGGACACAGGCTTGACCCGCCATTATTTGCGGATTAAAAGTAATTCGATCCAATGCTTGTAACATGACTTTTCCTAAAGTTAAAAATGATTCTAAATATACATACTAAGTTGTGATTCCTAACTTACAGGAAATAAAGCGATCGCCTCACCAATCTGACCGCTAGAAACCCGCTCCATCGAACTCCCAAATCCCATTATACGATGATTTTTTCCGTAATAGTTCACCGAAAACCGCGATCGCGTTTTATCTTCACCGTAATCTTCAGTAAAAGGATCAACATAAAACGTCCCTCAAGATTTAGTCAGCTTAGTTAATTTAATTGAAGATTCTTTTAAGAAGCCAGCTTATAGCTAATATAGCGATTAAGACTGACATTTTCTTCCGCCGCTTCAATTACTAAACGACGGTGCAATTCTGGGGTAATTCTCACTTGAAACTTACCACTATATTGTCTCTCCGCGATCGGTTCAAGCAAAGATTCTCCATTCGCCTCCATATCCTCCACAACAGAGCGCACTAACTCAGTGATACCTTCAAGAGCCTGTAGCCGATCCTCATGGAGATAGGACAAACTGGGATATTCAGCACACAGTCCCACATATTCCTGATCTTCGACAGACCAAATAACCTTATAAACATAGTGCTCGGGATTAATCATCGCTCTGTGCCTCTAATTTTTCTATAGCAGATAAAATTTGCTTGACTTGATAGGGTTTTGCCTTACCGTTTTTGTTTTGGATATTGACGCGGGGATCACCTGCCCAGGGCGTTTTATAAACACAGTGACTACTTCCCTGTTGCCTGGGTTCACCAAAGTAGTGATCACAGACTTTAACCAGGTCTGCAAACCGCACATTTTGGGGGTTCTGTCGGAATTGGGCAACGAGTTGGGAGATGGAAGCCATAGGAAATTTATCTCGATTGTAGTCTCATTATTGATACTAGTCAACCGCGTATTAACTCAGCGATCACATTTTTTTTACAACTGTCAATATAATCGGCGATCGCGTTTCCACTATCAACTATTCATTATCAACTATCAATTAAAAGGGCGATCTACTACAATACCAGTGGAAATACATTGATCGTCTTGCCATTTATGAAATTTGAATGGGATCAACAAAAAGCACAATCTAACCTTATAAAACATGGTATTCCCTTTGAAGAAGCCCAAACCGTTTTTGATGACCCTCTCTATGTTGACTTTTATGACCCCGATCACTCAGAAACCGAAAATCGCTATATCATAATAGGAACTTCATCAATCGGTCATGTCTTATTACTTTCCTATACCGAAAGAGGAGATATAATTAGGGCTTGCTGAAAAAAGCTGAAACCCTTACGGAGAAAAGATAGTAGCCAAATTAAGAACAGCTAGAATGCAGGAAAATAGGTTAAAATGGCTCAAAACCCTTGCATTAAGAGGAGAGAAG
>JAYKJI010000425.1:0-17034 GCA_035285405.1 Snowella sp.
CTTCTCTCCTCTTAATGCAAGGGTTTTGAGCCATTTTAACCTATTTTCCTGCATTCTAGCTGTTCTTAATTTGGCTACTATCTTTTCTCCGTAAGGGTTTCAGCTTTTTTCAGCAAGCCCTAAGTAAGCAATTTTTGACTGGCCCCGTTTAATTGTCTCCCAAACTTCACTTTTCTATGACACTTGATCCCCGCGCCGCACTTTTTCGTTCATTAGGATTATTTCCGCTCCAGCCCGATGATCCAGCCTATGTGCCTTGTGAATCGGTGCGGGGTGACATGGACGTATTACGAGAGTTAGGTGATACTATTGTTTTGTCGGGGGAGGAGGAGGGTTATACCTGTCAGTTATACACAGGAGCGCGAGGTTCGGGAAAATCCACCGAATTATTGCGCTTAAAGCAGTATTTAGAGAGAAAAGGTTATTTTGTAGTCTATTTTGAGGCAGATAAGGGTGATATTGAAATTGATGATACGGAACACACAGATATTTTATTAGCTTGCACGCGCCATATTATTGAGGATTTAAAAGAATTGGCCGATGCCCAACCGTTATTGGGTTGGCTTAAAGAACGCTTAGATTCTTTAGTTGAATTGGGATTAACGGAAGTTGAATTGGAAAAAGTTGGGGTTGAGTTTCAGCTTCCCCAGTTCGTAAAATTGATGACTAATTTTAAATCTCTGCCCGATCTTCGTGCCGATATTCGCAAAAAGATTGATTTATACACGCCTTCTTTGGTAGAAATTTTAAATAAGTTTATTAATCAAGCCAAGAGCAAGTTACCTGAGCAATATTTTCAAGGAGAAATTGTGGTGATTGTGGATAATTTGGATCGGATGGTGTTACAAACTGATGGTCAACACAGTAATTATGAGCGAATTTTTATTGATCGTAAAAATTTGATGCAGGGTTTGCATTGTCACCTGATTTATACCATTCCTATTTCCATGAAATACGCGCCCTATTCTCCAACTTTAGCGGAGGACTATGCTCAATTGCTGATGTTACCGATGATTATGATTAGAAATAGGAAAGGGGAACTATATAATAAAGCAGGGATTGAGATTTTAAAGGAAATGGTGAGGCGACGTTTAGAAAGATCGCAGGTTTTGATGACATTGGAAAATTTATTTGAGAGTCCTGAAGCCCTAGAAATTTTGTGTCAAAAAAGTGGCGGTTATGTGCGGAATTTAATCCAGTTAATGCAATCAGCAGTTAAACGGTCTAAATCTTTACCTATTGCGGATCGAGATGTGAATATTGCCATTTCTGAATTACAAAAAATTTACCATGATGCTATCTATGCAGAGGATTGGCAAAAGTTAGCAGAGGTGGCTTTCTGTAAGGGAATTAGTCAGGATAGCAAAAATGGAGAGTACCGAGAGCTATTGTTTCGGCGTTGCATTCTGGAATATTCCTTGATTGATGAGAAGGGGATTAAGCAATCTTGGCAGGATGTCCACCCCTTAATTGAAACGATGGAAGAATTTAAAACGGCTAAGGAAAACTTAATTAAATCCCAGAAAACAGAAAATGGTCAAAACACCGATAACGAGTCTCTCTAAGTGGGATCAAAAAGTTGAAGCAACGGCAGAAGAAGAATACGAAGGTCTCCGTAATGTTTTAGACTGGACGGAAGAGTTTGGTTTAGTCTTTGTGGAGTGTTCTCCTGGGCAAGGTCGGAAATTAATTAAGAAAATTAAAAGAGATTTACCCAAGAAACAGGTGGAAATTTTAAAATTTCAAGAGAAGAAGGAAATTTGTAATCTCTATGATTTAGTGCAGCATTTACCAAATCGTGAGCAAATTGATATTTTATTTATTCAGGGTTTAGAATATTCTTTTATCCCCTATATTAAGACTGGTTATGGGGGACAGGGAGATTATTATAAATTAGATAATTTACCGCCGATTCTGGGGCATCTCAATTTACAACGAGAACGTTTTAGAAGAGATTTTGACATTTGTTTTGTCTTTTTGTTACCTTTTTTTGGTATTAAATATTTTATTCAACGTGCTCCTGATTTTTTTGATTGGCGATCAGGCTTGTTTATAATTCATGGGGAAAAAGATCTAATAAAATTAGAGGCTAACCGCCTGATAGGAAATGCAGATTATGATCAATATTGTCAATGGAATTTCAGTCAACGAATGACTAGAATTTTAGAAATTGAAACTCTTCTAAAAGAAGATTTAGAACCTGAAGATAAATCATTTTTGCTGCTTGAGCAGGGGAATCTTTGGGTTGCAAGTTCTGCCTATAAAGAGGTGATTGCCTCCTTTGAACATACTTTGACATTTAAACCTGATTTGCACGAAGCTTGGAATAATCTAGGGGATACGTTAGATGACTTAGGGAGATTAAAAGAAGCGATTACCTCCTATAATAAAGCTTTAAAATTTAAACCTGATTTACACGAAGCTTGGAATAATCTAGGAATCGTACTAGGCAATTTAGGCAGATACGAAGAAGCGATTAACTCCTATGACAATGCCTTGAAATTTAAACCTGATGACTACGAAGTTTGGAATAGTCGAGGGATTGCATTAGATAATTTAGGAAGATACGAAGAAGCGATCACCTCCTATGACAGAGCCTTGAAAATTAAACCTGATTATTATCAAGCATTGAATAACCGAGGGATTGCGTTAGGAAATTTAGGCAGATATGGAGAGGCAATTATATCTTTCGACACAGCCTTAAAGATCAAACCCAATGATCTTGATATTTCTTATAATCAATGGGTTGTAAAACAAAAAAATGATCCACTCGCTGTATATATATAAAAAAAGTTCAATTTACTAATAATTTAATCCCTACAACAACACTTTGAAAATTAAACTCGATAAGCACAAAGATTTTTATAACCAAAGAGTTGCGTTAAGCCAATTAAGTAGATGTGAAAGAGCAATTTCTTCCTTTGACAATGCCTTGAAATTTAAACCTGATGACTATGATACACCGAGATACTAAGTTATGTAATTTACGCAGAATAGAAGAAGCGATCTCCTCCTATAATGAGGCATTAAATATTAAACGTGATTACCACGAAGCTTTGAATAACCGAGGATATGCTCTCCTAAAAACAGGTAATTATAATGAGGCAATGCAAAGTATTAGTCAATTTCTCGACATTAATCCAAATCCCTGGGCAATATCTCCAAATTAATCTGCATTTTTTGGCATGAGAAAGTAAAGAGTATGCTTATTTTTTTTAATAAAATTAATTTATCTACCGAAAGTTTGCGTTATTCAATTGAATTTAATGCTAATCGTCAACAGACTATTTTAAATAATACAAACTTTGACAAAATTCGCCATGATTCCCGTTTTATTAACTTATTAAATGCAGAACTTCCCCAACACCCTAAAGACTCCAAACCCTCGGTCTAATTGGTTGTCGTTGGCTATAGGTGCTTCGTAATAAATCCCAAAGTTGGCTAAACCATTGACGAACTTCGGCGGTAGAATCCCCTCGATAACGACAGAGTAAACCATCACCCTGGGTTAAGGTTAATCCGGTTTTGCCCTGTTCAATTAAGGTTGTCCCTAAATGTCTAGCAGCTTGTAAATCAGCCAGGTTAACCGCTTGACCAATCCAGATAAAAGTGGCCACAATGGGCATTCCTCCTAGAGCGTTAGGACTCTGCACGGTCGTTTCACTGCCGACTAACTGTTGACGATCAATCCAGAGGGGTTTTCCGCCTCGCCAAATTTCCCACCGCGATCGCCATTCCCCTGCTAAAAAGGTTTCTCCCCTGGCAGTACGCCCCAAACGATTAATTTCCCAGCCACAAAAGTGAGCCTGAGCCGCTAATTCAATGTGCAATGTTTGAACATAATAAGCTTTATTAAAAATAATGGTTTCTTGGGGGAGCCATTCTAAATAACTCTGTTCTGCCAGTTGAATATTAATATTTTGTTGAGCAAATTTTTGGTCACTGCGGTAAATTTTACTAGCGGCTGCGGTTGTTAATAAAACTTGGCTTTTCGGTTGCAATTGAATTGATTGCGAAAGGCGATCGCCGCCCACAATACCCCCTGCCGTATGCAACATCACTGTATGACAAAGTTTTTCTCCCTCAGGATAAAAAGAACGTTGTACTTTTAATGGAGCCGTTACTAAAGATTGCCTTAAAATGGTTTTATTTTGACGATATTCATAGTCTAATTCTAACCTTCCTTGCCAACCAGTTTCATTCATAGCAGGTGATGACAGTGATGCCGATATAGTTTCAGTATTAACATTATTCATGGCGATCGCCGTCGGATTCCTTTACTTAAGTAGGCGAGCACAAAGGTAATTAATCCCATCATCGTAAAGCGAAAGTTATGGGTCGTTCCTAAAATCGTGAGACTAAAGAGCAAAATAAACAAAAGAGTAATTACTTTACCCTTTAAGGGCTTGGATTGATTCAAAAAAAGTTGTGGTAATCTTCGACGCAAAACAGAAGCAAGGGGCATGGTCAACAGGGAGCAGTGCTATTGTGTAATCCTAGCTGAGAAGGGAGGCGATCGCTGTTTAAAATGGGCATCTTTAGGGAAGAATAACTGTTTTTAACCAATATTCACAGAGGACGCTAACAGTCTCTTTAAATTTTTTGATGCCCATCGGCTTAATTAAGTAACTGTTCGCACCGTAGTTATAACAAGTTTTAATATCCTGGGGGCTATTGGAAGTGGTCAACACCACAATGGGAATCCTTTTCAGGTGATCATCTTGTTTGACTTGCTGGATGACTTCTTTTCCATCTGTACCAGGTAAATTCAGATCGAGTAAAATAATTGATGGATGGGATGCAATCTGGAAATTTTTGTAGGAACCCCGTTGGTAAAGATAATCGAGAGCTTCATCACCATCACAGACGCGGCGCAGATAGGAGGGGAATCCTAATTCTCCCATAATGCGAGAAAGGGCGTTAAAATCCTCATCGCTATCTTCGACGACTAAAATCTGATTGTCCATGATTAAGTAATTTATGATTATCCTGCGCTCTAGTGATTATCAATCTTGTTGTTCAATGACAAGAAAATTAAATTACGCACTCATCTTATTCTAAAGGAAAAGGGTCTAATTGAATATTTGTTCTGTCCTGAGGGTGAAATAAAAGATAGTGCCATGACCATAAACCGATTCAACCCAAATTTTGCCGTGATGACGCTCGATAATTTTTTTAACAATCGTTAATCCAACGCCGGTTCCACCACCATATTTGCTGAGGGCGTGTAGGCGTTTAAAAATACGGAAAACCATGTCTAAGTGCTTTTCCTGAATACCAATACCGTTATCTTGGATATAAAAAGTCACAAATTCCGGACTTTCTAAGTTAGAAGAATCAGTCGGCTTGGGATCTACAAAGCCAATTTCTACCCATTTTTTGGGCCGATCATTATATTTTAAAGCATTACTAATAAGATTCGTAAAAACTTCTTCCAGTAAAACGCGATCGCCGAAAATAGGAGGCAGAGGTCGTGGGATGCGAATATCAATATTTTCTGCGCCTTTGCTGACGGTAAAAAGTTCGACAATCGACTGAAGAGATTGATTCAAATCCAATAATTGTAGATTTAAGTCCTGACGACCTAAACGCGAAAAATGTAATAAGGCATTAATTAAATCCTCCATTCGTTTCGTAAGTTTAATTAAAGTATGTAGCTTATCGACCCCCTCCGCATCTAGTAGCTCGGCATAATCTTCTAATAAAAAAGTTGAGTAATTATGAATTCCTCGTAGCGGTTCCTTGAGATCATGGGAGGCAATATAAGCAAAGGCATCTAGATCACTATTACTGCGTTCCAGTTCCAAATTAATAGCAGCTAATTCATTTATTTTACGTAAGACAATGCCCACTACCGCACTGCGAAGTTCAATTGCCATTTCAATTTCCCAGGGTTTCCAAGGGAGTGATTGTTGTTGCACTGTCTCTTGCCACAATTCAAAAGATTGACGAGGAAAAAGAGTCAATGTCCCATCTGCTTCTATCCGTTGAGCCTTTTGGGGATCTCCAGCCCAATTCACCTGCTGCAATACTTCGGGTCGAAACCAGAGCACATAGTTTTTCTGAACGTTGGTAATAGAAAGGGCTAATAAACCACTGGCCACATCCTTAAAGGCGATCGCGGCAGGATAGACTTTCGGTAAAGCATTGGTGACAAACAGATCTTGATGGAATTGGGTCTCTAGCCATTGAATTAAATCGAATAAATCCGCTTCTGGAGGAGTCTGACCAACCCGAATCAAATTACCTTCCGTATAAACAACCGCCCCCTCAGCCCCGACTAATTTTAAGAGAGGGTTAGGATTTCTGAGTAATGCCTCTGTAATATTTTCTGCACTGCTTAAACTTTTGATTAATTCTGATTGTATGGATTTCAAGTAAATCTTATAATCTAAATCTTCATTCGCTTCCTTGGAATCTAATTCTAAGGCCATTACTTGCCCTAAAAACTCACAAATACTCCGCATTTCGTAGGAAATAAAATAGGGAGATTGATGATGACAGGCAATTAATCCCCAGAGTTTTCCTTGCTTGAGGAGAGAAATACTTAAGGAGGCCTTAACCCCCATATTTTGCAAATATTCGATATGGATAGGGGAGACACTTCTGAGAACACTTAGACTGAGATCTAGTGGCTCTCTCTCCGAATCCAAGGAATCTAATACTAAAATAGGGGCTGGTTCGTAGTTAACCTGGGGAATTAAGCGTAGTAAATTAAGTGTATAGAGTTGCTTGGCTTGGCGAGGAATATCGGAATCAGGGTAATGTAATCCTAAATAAGGTTCTAGTTCTTCGCGTCGATCTTCGGCAATTACAGTTCCGGCTCCGGTTTCATCAAATTGATAGATCATCACTCGATCAAAACTGGTTATTTTACGGAGTTGTTGAACCATGACTTGGCATAATTCACTCAAATTAACGGCCTGTTGCATCTGAAGTAAAATACTTTTTGAGATCTGATAAAACTGGACAAAAGTGAGACCATTGTGACTTTCATCCGGCTCCAATTCCAGAATCAAAGAAATCCCATCCAAGGAATGGACAATACCGCTAAAAGGTTTCAGCCCTGTCTGAGTGGCTAGGGATAGTTTCAGGGGGTTAATTAGTTCAAAATTGCGATTTAAACAGTTAGCGATCGCGGTTATTTGCTCAGTACTTAACAATCGATCCAGGGATTGGCCTAGCAGTTGTTGGGGGAGAATACCTAGCAAGCTTTCTGTGTTATTACTGATCTGGGTAATCTGCCAGTTACTCTGTGAAATGACCAATAGACAACCGTGAGGCTGAATGGCCCCTGGAATATGAATTGGTTCGCGATCGCAATTAGTTAAATTGACCGTTTCCATTATTGTGGCTGTCCTTAGCATTTATCCTTAGAATTAACCCTTAACATTATCCTAAATTAAGATGCGCTTTACCCTTGTTTTAATGGGAACCGTCATCCTCTGAGCCAATCAACCCAGGCAGCAAATTTTGTCCAGACTTAAATGGGGACTAATTCTGGAAAGTTTAATAGTACCTGCTCACTGGTTAACTCATCACCTAATTGGGCAGGAGAAAAATGAACTTGGATTGCTTCTAGCCGATGCTGATAATGAAGATTAATCAGAGCTTTCAATCCATACGCTAGGGCTTCTCTATCCGCCAGGTTGGTTTCCAAATCTGCAACTTCCCCCGTAAAAGCAACGGTAATCATTACCACCAGATTGCTGGTAATGGGCAAGGTCAAAGGTTCATCTTCGGCTAAGGGATCTTGTCTGACATCGGAAAGATAACGTTGGGCCGAATCGGTAAACAATTCATTGACGAAATCTCCCGCTTCCCCTTCTTTCCAAAAGACTTCACCCTCATTCGCCGCCGCTTCCCAATGGAGTTTTAACTGAAGTAGAGATTGGCAGATATTGACTAAGCCTTCCCCGGCAACTTCCAAATCGCCATCGGCATCCACCGTTTCCCGTCCCGCTTGATTTAAGGTTCCCAATAAGGGTGCAATTTCTTGCCCTCGTAAATAAATAAAAATACGAGAGACAACATAGCGGGTTTTCCCTGTCCATTGATTAAAGCGATCGCCGATACCCATGATGCTGGCCTCTAAAAAATGAATGATTGCAGAATCTTTATTGTGCCACCTAAGGCTAACCCCCTGCTGGAAGACGACCTAAAGCAGAGGGAAGATAACCCAGGGCTGAAATAAAAAGAGATTGGCTAGACGGTGGGATTCAATCCAGTCAATTAAGCAAAAGTTGCCCAACTAGGGGTGTTCGCTGACGAACTAAACGAGATGCCCGTATTTGAGCCAGCGAAGAAGTTAGACAAACTGTTATTTTCAAAGATACCAATCAGATCTCCGGTATTGTTACTGCCTAAATACAGTTCTACCTTGGAGGGGGTGGGGGCATTTTGCATAAAATAGGTGGATGCAGCGTTGAGCTTGAGCAAATCCGTTGTCGTACCAAAGTCCATCACCTGAGCATAATCGGCATTATTGCCGCCAGTGTAATAGGTTCCTAGGTTATCTCCTAGACAGAAAGTATCCGCATCGCTCAGACCCGTTAAACCAGAGCCATTACCAATAAGGGTGTCAATTTTGTTGGTACCGCGATCGCCGGCTGCCACATCCACACCCGTTAGAATATCGCCAAGTTGTCCGCCCTGAACCGTCTCACTGGCCGATGTACCTGTAAAACTTTCTTTATAACCAGCAGAGGTTCCACCCCCAACACCGACAGCATTCCAAGCATATTTAAGTTGCACTAAATCATTGGCAGTGATAGTCGGGGTTGAAGCCACATATTTATAGGTTTGTAGATCCTTCGCTGCTTGCAAAGAATAGAAGCGAGCATCCGCATATTGGGAGGTGGGCACCAGGTAAGTGGTTAGGGTTCGGTAGGCGATCGCCTGAGCTTTATCCAGTCCTAGCCCCTGCACACTAAATTTATAACCCTTGTCATTAGTATCCACCGTACCGTCAATATCCAGGGTTGGGTGCATAACACCAGAACCACTGCCTTCTGTTAACAAGGCAAACCAATAATTGAGAACGCCACTATTGGTATGGACTCCACCACTGTCTCCTGAACCTGAATACCAGTAGGTTCCTTTATAGGTATCAGGATTAGCATAGGTTTTCGGGTTAGCCATATCCCGTATCACATAATTAAAATCTTCGCCTAAAGTCCAATTCCAATTCGTAGGGCGAGCATAGGCTTCAATCGCAGTCCCAAAGATATCACTAAACCCCTCATTCAGCGCACCGGACTCATAACTATAGTTGAGATTAGCCGTTTTTTCCGTCAGACCATGCGTAATTTCGTGACCGCACACATCAAGAGACGTTAACGGTTTGTTGCCATTACTGGCATTGCCATCACCGTAGGTCATCCGGGCACCATCCCAGAAAGCATTGAAATAATTTTTGCTGTAATGAACGTAGCTTTTTAACGCAAAACCGGCATTATCAATGCTATTGCGATTGAAATTATTCTTATAAAAGTCATAGGTTTTTTCCGCTCCAAAGTGAGCATCTAGCGCGTATTGGTCTTTAGGATTGGTGGAACTAGAAGCATTCCAAATATTGTCAGAATCAGTGAAATCCTTTGCCTGAGCATAACGGGTTGTTTGATTAAGATTATAGGTTTCAATCTTCTTCGTAAAAGTCTTACTGCCCTCAACGATAGAACTGTTTTCCCGCAGACGGTAACTAGTATTAGAAACTTTGTCTGTGGTAATGGTTTGAGTGCCACTATAGGCCGTTGCGGCTGTACCGATCGCATTTAAAGAGCCGGAGCCTCGGTTAATCCCCAATCGTTGACCATTCGAGACCGTTTGCTCGAAGCTATTGGCCGTGTTAAAGATTTCGTTTTTGCCAAGAATTTTGCCATCTAGGGCATCAACATATACATACTGACGACTAGCAGGTTCCTGAGCATAAATGTCAAATTTATAGGCTAACCGTAAGCCACTACCGTTCAAGCCCTCAGCACCAGAGTAATAGACTAATTCTCCTTGGGGTTTAAAAGTCGCCTTTGCATCTCCCGATTCCGCTTTAATAAAAGCCTCTTCCTCCGCCGATTGCCATTTATAGGATTTAGCTCCGACAAAGGACAAGGCCAGATTCAGCGCATTATTCTCGTTTAAGGTAGCCTGGGTCGCTAAATTAGCAGGAGTTTGTTCTACCCAGTTGCCATTTTGACTAATTAGTTTATTATTGCGAAGATGGACGATATAAACAGCATTTTCAACATCAATACCATTGATTTGTTGCTGATAGCGAATATGATCGAATCCTAAGCTATCACTTTCTTTCGATAACTCTCTGAAGGCAGTGGAATAGTCAACCCCTTGGGCCGCATTGACTAAAACCACTTGATGCTTAAAGTCTGGGGCGTTATGGGGGTCAAAGCTTAACCAAGTAGCGTAGTTGCCCTGGGTTCCCTGGACAATCTCGGCTAAACCAGGATGGGAATTCTGAACTTGCTGAACGATTTGCTTGCTAATATTGCTTCCGGCGATCGCTAATTTAGTAACGCTGGATAGAGAGGCCAATCCCTGGGGCTGATTTCCTGAGTTTATTCCTGTCTTAGTTTCACTAACAAACTGCTGAAAATTCGATGGATAGAAAGAATTTACCGGCAAGGGAGTGGAGATAACCACCGAATAAGTAGTACTAGGGGCAGAAGATCCAGTTCCACTCAAAGGACTGTTCTTTCCTCCCTCAAGCTGGGAAGAATCACTAAAATGATTAATTTGCCATTCTGCGGTATAAACGCCTTGACCTCCTAAGGCATGATTGAAAGCGTTTAATCCATCTCCAACCAGGACAAGATTTCCAATGGAGTCATGGATCAGACTAAAGATATTGCTGTTCATATTTAAACTAGACCTGTGCTACTTCGGGGAAAACGAGGATTTTCTCCGACTCAAAAATACATCTACTATATAGTAGCGTAGGAAACAATTGACTTGCAGAGCTAAACATTAGACCTATTTCGCTTTTGTTAGTCTAGGTAGAGGAGTCGCAAAAGTTATCCCATAAATAAACCAGAACAGGAAAACCTGTATACAATACATCAAATCTTGTGTTGATAACCGGGGTATGTCTACTGTTCTTGGACAACCTCTCGGTTTTGCTGGGGGAAGCAAACTTAGCAATAATTCGGCTTAAGCGTCTGTCCTATCTCCTTGATAACTTTTTTGATTGCTCATCTTTACAACCTGCTTTGATCTTAAGAACATCCATCCCACCATGCTACCTGTAATAGTCTTTTGACTTTTCAGATGTTCTCTTAGATCCCCATCAATATTTCAGAGAATGCGGCTCTTGATACTGTTCTAATTCTGCAATTAATGCCACTCTCAGACGAGGAAAATCCTGCACCGTTTTTTCTAGATTCTCGCCATCAAAATCCAGAAGATTAGTTTTTAATTGATTCACATACTGTTGAAGTAAGGAGGATTGATATTCAATCGACCAGTTTTGTAAACGTTGCGCAAATTCCCGTAGCTCTTTCATAATCATCTTTTTGTGTAGCTCCGGCCAAATTGTCTTTTCTTCTGTTTCAATTTTGGCGATTAAATTAACTAAATTATCTCGATTAAAAGAAGAGTTTGATGAAGTATTGACCAAGAGAGATTGAGGCGAACAATTTTCCTCTGAGTTATCACGTTCTGAGCTTACCTGACGTAGGGGGAGTGTGCTTCTCAAAGCATTGACTAGATCAGTTTTTCTTAAGGGTTTAGAGAGGAACACTTTACAGCTTTTCTCTAGTGTAACACGATCTTCCATCAAAACTGAAGCTGTTAAAATAATAATCGGAATTGTTGCTGTTTCAGGATCATTTTTGAGAGCAAAAGTCGCTTCTTTTCCATCTAAAATTGGCATAAGTATATCCATGATAATTAGATCAGGATGGTATTTCTTGGCCATAGTAATGGCTTCTAAACCATTGGTTGCTTCTAAAATATGATGATCGGTATCTTGAAAAAAACAACACAGTAAGTCTCGATTTAATTTGACATCATCTACCACTAAAATTGTCGCGGGTGCAAATTGTTGTAAATCCTGCTCTTTGGGTTGAATAACCGTAATAGTCGCTTTATGTTCTACTTTTACGCAGGGAAAGAGCAAACTAAAGGTTGTACCTTGCCCCACAGTACTTTCTAACTCAATGCTTCCTCCTAGCATTTCTACTAGACGACGGGTAATCGTTAAACCTAAGCCTGTTCCGCCATATTTACGGGTGCTTTGACCTTCACTTTGGGTAAAGACATCAAAGATGCGATCATGATTTTCCTTGGCAATCCCAATTCCTGTATCCTGTACCTTTAAAATGAGTTGAACTTCTTGGGTTGAGAGAGATTCACTAGTAACGGTTATTTTGACGAAGCCTCGATCTGTAAATTTAATAGCATTACCGACGATATTAAAAAGAATTTGACGTAAGCGAATTTCATCAAAAATAATGAACTTGGGAACATTTAGTTCGATCTCAGTTAATAGTTGAATCTTTTTCTCATTGACTTTTTGGGAAAAAATATGCTGAATTTCGCTAATTAACTGTCGCACATCAACTGCTTCATAGTAAAGTTGCAGTTTACCCGCTTCAATTTTAGAAAGATCAAGAATATCATTGATTAAGACCATTAAGGTTTTGCTACTGGAATTAATGGCTTGTAAGAATCCCTGGGAACGCGGATCGGTGGTGATACCTTGCAGGATTTCGCAAAAACCCAGAATGCTATTCATAGGAGTCCGAATCTCGTGACTAACATTCGCTAGAAATTCCCCTTTAACTCGATTGGCAATTTCAGCCGCTTCTTTGGCAGTTTCTAGATCTTGAGTGCGTTCCTGAACCTGTCTTTCTAGATCTTGGTTATAGCTAGTGAGCAGGTGCTCGACCTGTCGGCGTTGACTAATATCTTGAAACACGGTGATGGTATATTCAACGGTACCGGCTCCAGACAAAAGTGGGGTAGCTGTTGCTTGTAGGGGAATAATGGCTTCAGGGGTATGGAGTTCTAGATCTTCAACAAAAACCGATTGGCCTTGGCGAGCCAAATGAAAAGGTAATTCTGGTTCGGGATAAATTTGTTGAGTACTGGTTCGATAGAGTGCGTAAGACTGAGGGAATGGCTCGGTGCCATCTAAATTCCAATTGACCATCATCAAGGCTCTACCTGTTTTATTCATGTAAAAGAGGCTGCCATCGGCATGGTGGATGACAATACTAACCGGAATGGCTTCTAAGAAATCAATTAGACGTTGTTGATCTGCTTGTAGAGCTTGAAAGGACGATTTTAACCGACTAGCCATCTGATTAAAGGCTTCGGCAAGTTCTCCTACTTCGTCGCGGCGATCGCGGAGAGAGGGGCTTTGGAGTGCGTCTAATTCAGTCCCGTCAAAGTTATGGGTGGTCATGGCCCGAGAGGCACGATTGAGTCGCAAAATCGGATCGGTAATCCAATGAGCAGTCAAATTGCCAATGATGAGGGCCACAATCAACGCCACCAGCGAGAGTAAAGTAGTACGATTGGTATTGGCTTCAATGGCTTGGGTAAAATCTGATTCGGGAATAATTACGCCAATTAACAAGTTCAATCCGTAACCATCTTGCCAGGGACTGACTCCCATCAGTTGCCGTTTGCCTTGCCACTGAAAAGACAGAATTTGAGGTGATTTTAGCGATTGAAAACCTCCCCATTTTTGTTTGAGATATCGACCAGAGGCTTGAATTAATGGCTCAGGAAAGTTGATCAGGTTGAGTCGGGTGGCTGTATTACCTTCAAGCTTAAAGGGAGGATGTTGATCAGAAGTGGCAACGACTAAGCCATCGGGTTGGATAATAAAAACTTTGCTATTGGGCGTAACTTTGAGCGATCGCAGATAATCTTGAATATTGGCTAAAAAGAGATCTACTTCTACAACTCCCAGTAAACGGCGATCGCGATCGTAAATAGGCTGCCCGGAACCAATGACAATGATTTCTGGGTTATCTGTCCAGTTATAGATCTCCGTCCAAACAAAACGTCCGGCTTCCTTGGGTTGGCGATACCACACCTGATCATGAAAATCGCCAAATTCTAAGGTTTTGAGTAATTTTCCCCGTTTTCCCTCAGACAGGCTTTCATATTGGTTGAGAACGTTCATGCTCTCTGGTAAAGCTTCTTCAATGTAGAGCTTCTGAGAAAAATTATTGGCCCGTCCCACTCCCATAAACAGGCCACTGTCTAAGCCATAGTTGAGGTAACTGACCTTGGGATAGATTTGCGCTAATTGCCAGAGGAACTTTTCCGTTGCTTCGTGATCGCTTAAATCCAGCCTTCCAGACTGCACGGCATTGACCATGAGTTGGATAACTTGCCTCGGATTTTCAAAATAATTATTGAGATGTTCTTCTACCTGCTTACTGGCTCTCCCCTGAAGTTGTACTGCTAAATCATTGACGGCTTGATTGCCGGTTAGAAACCAGAGAAAACCGACCAGAGAAACCGCTCCCACCAATTGAACCGTGAAGGGAACAAGAAGTACATTGCGTAAACGAGTCTGGCGTTGAAACCAGGACATTAAATAATTAAAGAAGGCGGCTCTCACCATGGCCGTTTTTCCCTATCCTTGGTGTAATCTAAATAAGACAAGATTGAAAACTTTAAGAATTTTAAGTACGATAGAGACTCAACAAGAAATTGCTCATGCAACAGGAAGGACTGGGCAGTCAAGATAAAATAACTGTAGCATTGATACTTTGCAGGCTATATAGTACTTGAATCGAGGGGGTTGCCGTGTCGGTTAAGCGGTCAGATTATGAATCCTTATTAGCAGAATATTGTGGACGAGAAGGGGCGATCGCACTATTGCGTCAACATCTACCTTATCTTGAAAAATTACCCAGTCTGCGCCATCCTGAACAAAGCATTATTCCTATCCCCTTCCCCATTGTCCGTATTCGTTCTTCTAAAAGTCCAGAAGATAATTTTGGCCCTTCTAATGCTGACTCAGAGTCCCAATCTCTCCCCTGTGATCTAGCAATTCTGATGTGTGATCCAGAATGGCAAATTAAGCTGGGAGCCGAGATTTTAGTTTTTATTCATCGGCCGGATGAAACCCTTTCCGATCTATTGATCCGTTGGCGCAAAAGCCAAATTTACTTGGGGAAAGACTACGAATGGTTAATGCCTCCCCAGGAACAGCATATGTTTAGTGAAGGAGCTGAGGAAATTTGTCCCCTCTTTGTTTTATTTGAACATAGTCCTCAGCATATTCACAAAGGCCTCGCTGGTGCTGGTCTGCCCTGCATTGTCCCCCTATCAGTAACGCCGCCGTTAGAAAATGTTCCTGAATTGGCGATCGAGTAAACCTTCCTCTATCTAGGAAAATGAGGGAGAATCCAGATTCCGTAGGGGGTTTAGGAACTTTGCCTTAAGCAATAGCCAACCTTATCGAGGGCTAAACACGGACAATCATTTTACTCTTCTTCAAAGGTTTCTTCTGTCTCCTCAGCATCCCCCGATTCTATCGGTAACACTAAAGACCCAATTTCCAGCTTTTCTCGAACTTGTTGCTCGACTGTTGTTGCTATCTCTGGGTGTTCTTCTAGATATTTCATGGCATTGTCCCGACCCTGGGCAATATTTTCGCCATTGTAACTATACCAAGCTCCTTTACGAGTAATTACCCCACTTTGTTCAGCCAGATCAATAATGCAGCCCACCTGGGAAATCCCCGAACCAAAGAGAATATCAAATTCCGCAATCCGAAAGGGAGGAGCGACTTTATTTTTCGCAACTTTAACCTTGGCACGAATACCGTATTCTCCTTCACTCCCTTTTTTGAGGGTTTGAATGCGTCGAATATCTAAACGGACAGAAGCATAAAATTTGAGAGCCGTTCCCCCAGTGGTTACTTCTGGACTGCCGTAGCTCACCCCAATCTTTTGACGTAATTGGTTAAGAAAGACGACCAAACAACCCGAACGTCCTACGTTACCAGCAATTTTCCGTAGGGCCTTACTCATTAAACGAGCCTGGAGTCCGACCTGGGTATCTCCCATTTCCCCTTCAATTTCGGCCCTGGGCACTAAAGCTGCAACAGAGTCCACCACAATTACGTCCACAACTGACGAACGAACTAATTGATCCACAATTTCCAGGGCGGATTCCCCCGTATCAGGTTGGGAAACTAACAAATTCTGAATATCAACTCCCACTGCCGCCGCATAGGTCGGGTCGAGTGCGTGTTCCGCGTCCACAAAGGCTGCCACTCCCCCTGCTTTTTGAACTTCGGCGATCGCGTGGAGGGCAAGGGTGGTTTTTCCTGAACTTTCTGGCCCATAAATTTCGATGATCCTTCCCTTGGGCAGACCGCCACCTAAGGCTAAATCCAGGGTTAAAGCTCCACTAGAGACGGTTTCCACTCGCATCTGAACCGCATCACCCAAACGCATAATCGCGCCCTTGCCAAAACTCCGCTCAATTTGCGTTAAAACGGCATTAAGGGTTTTATCTCTATCCGAATTACTGGTACTAGTACTGGCTGCCATTTATACCTCAGAGGTTCAACAGAATTTTATTGGTACGGAAGTTTCCATTCTATCTCAAAAACTGGTAAGGAAACAAGCATTAAGTGGCAAAGATAATATTTGTTGATAAAATTAGCAGCTATGATACCATAGGCTCTAACCTAGAAAATCAAACAATTGCTTGTACACCATGTTTTTAGAAAAGGACAATCCTCCATTTACAGTAGAGCAATTAATGGCAAAAATAAGGGAAGAGATCGCTAAACAGCAATCTAAAAATACGGAGGTTAAACCACCCTCTTCTTTCGCTATCATCCCGAATATTAGTCATCCTGTTCATCCTAATCTTTCTGGGAAGAGGCTGGCCACAGTTGCTAACTGGGATACTTGTGGGGCTGCTAGGGAGACAAGAAGGGTTAAAAGTCTTGTGTGGCAAAGACTACAGCAAAAAGAAAAAAGACAAGATACTCTGTAAAACAGTACAATGCTCCTCAAAAAGAACATGATAACAAAAGAATAT
>JAYKJI010000426.1:0-4526 GCA_035285405.1 Snowella sp.
CTATCCTCCTACGCAACCCCCTCTTCCAAACCAATGTTTTTTGAAAAGGCGGGGCCAAAAGATATGCCATTTTTCTATGGCAACCTATCGTCAGAAGGACAAGCACTAGAAAAACGAATTGAAGAAATTCTTTCTGTCAATTCCGATCCCTCGAAATACGAGGAACCGGAGTTAACCTATTACGCCGCAAGCCTGCAAAAAGAAACGGAGGACGCATTAATCGAGTACGCCCGTTGGTTACAGCAAAAAACGGGTTTAAAAAATTTGTGTTTGTGCGGCGGAGTCGCGCTTAACTGTGTGGCCAACTCACGCATCTGGGAGGAAGCAGGATTCGAGCAAGTCTTTGTTCCCCCTTGTCCAGGCGATGATGGTCTTGCGATCGGTTGTGCGCTTTACGGGGCCGCTATTCATAACGAGTTAAAAATGGGCAAAATTCCCGTCTTTGGTGGTCGCTCCTACCTTCATGACCCCTCAGAGTTAGCGAAAATTGGACTAACAAGCGTTTTTGAAGGAGAGAACGTTTACGAGGCGATCGCCCAGGAAATTGCCAAAGGAGCCGTCATCGCTTGGTATCAAGAAGGTTCGGAATTTGGCCCCCGCGCCCTTGGTCATCGCAGTTTTTTAGCTGATCCCAGACGCGGAGAGATGAAAGATTATCTCAATCTAACTGTGAAAAATCGGGAAAATTTTCGACCTTTTGCCCCCGTTGTCTTGGAAGAGCAAGCTTTAGACTATTTTGACAAGGCATATCCCAGTTATTGTATGTCTTTTGTCGCACGAGTTCGAGAGGAAAAACAAGCGATCGTGCCTGCTATTACCCACGTTGATGGTACAGCACGTTATCAAGTTCTGCGACAGGAACACAACCCGCAATTATACGAATTGATCCGCACTTTTGCCCGACAAACGGGTGTCCCCATTCTGCTGAATACCTCCCTCAATCGAGCAGGCGAACCCTTAGTCGAAACCCCTCTGGATGCGGCACATTGCGCGATCAAGTCATCGGCGGATTATTTGGTCGTTGATGGTACGGTCTATCGGCCTGTTGAGCGAGGCTAAAATTTGGGTTACTCTTAGTCAAAATGCCCGCCAAGAAAACGTTGTTGCTCCTCAAAACGATGACATGATCAGTATTACCGAAACGTTATCACCATTACCTAATCATCGTTATGTTGAAATCTCCTTTGAGCAGAATTTTAGCCACTATTAAGCTGTTACGAATTCAAATTGCATAATGGTTTTGCCGAAAGTCCTGTAACAAGAGGCTTAAGCCCCTTACCTGTATGCGTTTTAGATAATCAACAGCTTACCCTTGTAAGTAGGACGGCGGATTATGCTGTCCAGCAAGAAAATACTTGGTGAGTTTAAAAAAAGAAGTAATCAAGAAAATGCCACCCAACAAAGGAAGAATTTTAGTAACAGGAGGAGCGGGATATATTGGCTCTCATACCGTTTTGGCTCTCCTGTCGTCGGGTTATGAAGTAGTAATCTTAGACAATTTAGTTTATGGTCATCAGGATTTAGTTGAACAGGTTTTACAGGTTAAATTAATTATCGGTGACATTAATAATCGTTCCTTACTGGATCAACTATTTCAACAGTTTTCATTTATAGCAGTTATACACTTTGCCGCCTATGGTTACGTTGGTGAATCGGTACAACATCCTACTAGATATTATCGTAATAATGTTAATGGAAGTTTAACTTTATTAGAAGCCATGATCGCCGCAGGAGTGAATAAAATTGTCTTTTCTTCCACTTGTGCCACCTATGGCATTCCCCAGACTATTCCGATTACTGAAGATCATCCCCAATCTCCTATTAATCCCTATGGAATGAGTAAATTAATAGTGGAAAAGCTATTAGCTGATTTTGATCAGGCTTATCACCTAAAATACGTCTGTTTTCGCTATTTTAATGCGGCTGGTGCTGACCCCAATGGTTTACTCGGTGAAGATCATAATCCAGAAAATCATTTAATTCCCCTCGTTTTATTCACAGCATTGGGTAAACAGTCTGCGATTTCTATTTTTGGCAGGGATTATCCGACGATTGACGGTACTTGTGTGCGGGATTATATTCATGTTTGTGATTTAGCAAATGCTCATCGGTTAGGTTTAGATTATTTACTTACGGGCAAAGAAAGCCAAGTATTTAATCTTAGTAATGGTAGCGGTTTCTCGGTTAAACAAGTGATTGATACCTCTCAAGCAATTACGGGCAACGAAATTAAAATCAACTACTGTGAGCGTCGTGTTGGTGATCCTGCTACTCTCATCGGCAGTAGTCAAAAAGTTACTCAAATACTGGGTTGGCAACCTCATTATTCAGAATTAGAAGTAATTATTGCTCATGCGTGGCAGTGGCACAAAAAACGTCATCAATTAACCTAAATTTAAGGCTTTAAAATGATCATTAGCTAAATATTCTAAGGCCATTCTTGAACCATAGGCGATCGCTTTTTTTTGAGATTCTTTCGGTAACAGCCCATCATTCAGTAATTGGTTAACTTCCCTTTGATTACGGAGAGCAACTAATCGCAAATGTTCGCTCAGAATGGCATTTTTAAAATAGCTATCAGGTTGCTTCGTTTGGGTGACAAAAACTAGGTCAGTTTCACTGGTAAAAGGATTCCCAGCAATACCAATAAATTTGGTATTCTCAGCATTTAAGTTTAAATTAATGCCGATTTCTTCTGCTAATTCCTGTTGGGCATCTAAATAAAAATCAACTTTTTCTAACCTTTCCTGAAAAGTTGCCAAACCTGCCACAAAATTAAGTAAACCAGGATTATCCACATTCCCTGATCGCTCTCCAATATAAACATAACCTTCTAGAGAAATGGGAACAACAGTGACGGCGATCGCTTTAGTAAAATAGGCGTAGGGGTCTTGATAATTTTGTAGCCCCCTAAGCATTAATTTCAAAGCATCTATCTTACTTCTGTGTAAATCTTGAGAATATCTAGGATAGGTTGTTGGCCCAATTGCTAAAGTTAAAACCTGATTTTTATAGAACCAATTTCCTGTAACTCCTGCACCAGACCAACGTAATTTTCGGTCATCATAATCCCCTAGATTACGACCATCCGTAATTTCTCCCCGTTCAATTTGAGAGTTAATAACTTGCTGAAGATAATCCTGAAAAAGAGTTGAAATAGGTTCTCCCTGTAAATTTTGAGGAGCTTTACCATAACTAGCACAAATCGCCTTAATTTGACCAACTTCCTGAGGCTCTAAAAGTGCAATATAGTCCTGATTTTGCTGTAAAGATGCAATTAAACAATCGCTTTTCGGCAGAGGTAAAATGCCCTGGCAAACCTGTTCCAAGATTTGATTAAATTCGTCACTTTTCATTGGCTTCAGTCGTTAGATGTAGGCAAATACAAAATGTGGGATGGGCATCTTGCCCGTTACAGGCTGGAAGCCTGTTCCACAATCATCAGTATGCAATTAATTTGGCTTTTGATAAAAGTCTCGAATTTTATCAATCACAAATGTCTGTTCTTCTGTCGTTAAACTATAGGAAGAAGGAAGAGAAATCCCTTTTTCATAGGCATTCTCACTAATTGGATAAGTCATGTTCTTATCTACCATTTCCCGATAGCAAGGTTGCTGATGTAAAGGACAGAAAAAGCGACGGGTTTGAATGCCTTCATTTAATAAATAAGCTTCTAAGTCAGCCCGATTTTCAGCATAAAAAGAGGTAAACCAATGGACAGGGGAACACCGTTCATCAATGGTTAAAATTTGAAACTGGGGAATACCAGCCAATTCTCGATTATACCTGTCATAAATTTCCTGTTTCTTTTGAATGATTGCAGGTAACTTTTCTAATTGAGCCACCCCGATCGCCGATTGTAATTCCGTAATGGAAAAATTAAAACCAATATGTTCATGGACAAATGTACCTCGGCGATCGCGCCCATGATTTTTGAGACGACGACAAGCCAAAGCAATCTCATCATTTTCGGTCAAAATAATGCCCCCTTCTCCACAGGTAATTGTCTTATTTCCATAAAAAGAAATCGCGCCGACATCGCCCTGTAAACCAACGTGTTCACCCTTAAATTTTACCCCGATCGCCTGGGCCGCATCCTCAATAACTTTCAAATTATACTTAGTTGCAAATTCCAAAATTGCCGTTAAATCCGCACTTTGTCCGTACAGATGCACAGGCATAATCGCGTTGGTTTTCTCCGTGACCAGTTTTTCCGCAGCAATCGTATCAATACATAACGTATCAGCTTTAATGTCACAAAAAATAGGTTTTGCTCCTGCCATAATCACCGCATTAGAAGAGGCAACGAAAGTTAAATTTGGAACAATCACCTCATCCCCATAACCAATATTTAGGGCTTTTAACCCACAATACAAAGCCGTCGTACCATTAGACGTAGCAATGACATTTTTAGCCCCTGTTATTTTTTGCACTCCTTGTTCAAATTCAGATGTCATTTGGTTTTCAGTTAAGTATGTAGAGTCTATAACTCGCTTTACCGCCTGCAACTCACTGTCATCAATCCA
>JAYKJI010000427.1:0-15197 GCA_035285405.1 Snowella sp.
CCGGGGACTATTCTTCCTCGCCGCCACCAATGCCGATACCCGTATTATAAACTTCCGCGTTTTTGATATTGATACCATCCATTAAAGCTCCCGTAACATCAGCATCGTACAGCTTGGCTTCTGCAAAATTCGCTTGTTTTAAGTTGGCTAAATTTAAACTGGCATTAGTTACCATCGCGCCCTGTAGATTGGCCTTTTGGAGATTTGCTCCAGTTAAATCGGCTCCTTCTAAATTGGCATTGGCTAAATCGGCCCCTTGTAATTTAGCATTACGTAAATCGGCCCCAATTAAGTGTGCACCCCGTAGATTTGCCCCCTGGAGATCGCAACCCATACATTCTCCTGTCGTTAATAGCTGTTTCACCTGGGCAGGATTTTGAGCTTGAACGGTAGTGCCCCAGACTAAAGGGGTAATGAGGATGAGACTAACGATAAATGTAGATTTCATGACTTTCCTCCTCGCGCTCCTCACGCTTGCTGATTTCAGACTATCGGAAGAATAAGGGTTAGGACTTCACCCAACTGGGCTAATTTTTTTGATGAACTAAGCAATTTCCGCACCTTACATTGTCCTTCACGTTGCCAATTCTTTCCCTAAATAACGATGGGAAGTTAAGGCTTCTGTAGCATAAAACACAAAAAAACACCTTTGAATTTGTTGCAATAAAGTCTTTGCAATCACTTATATTTCTTGACCTCAGATGGGGAGTGACAACTCGAATGAAAATATTTAAGCGGATAGGGATCTTGTGCTCTAGCTGCCTGGGGCTATATATGGCATTGCCGATCGCCCAGGCTTTAGCAGAACCTACCATAGAAGAAAAATTAGCGAGTGCCCAGGTCGCAGCCGATACCTCATGGATGTTGATTTCTACGGCCTTAGTGTTATTAATGACGCCTGGTTTAGCTTTCTTCTACGGAGGATTTGTTGCTAAACGGAATATGCTCAATACCCTAATGATGAGCTTTGTCATGATGGGGATTGTGGGTACAACCTGGGTACTTTGGGGCTATTCCCTTGCCTTTGATCCTGGCAATCCAATCATTGGTGGCTTTCAATGGTTCTTTCTGAATGGTGTGGGGGTAGAAACAACAGATTACCTAAAAGGGTCGCTTCCAGAGGAAGTATTAAGCTATGCACCCACTATTCCTCACGAAGCCTTCATGATGTTCCAGGGAATGTTTGCCATTATTACCCCTGCCTTGATTTCTGGGGCGATCGTTGAACGAATTAGTTTTAAAGCTTTTGTTTTGTTTGTCACCATCTGGTCGACCTTTATTTATTCTCCCATGGCCCATATGGTTTGGGCAAAAGGGGGATTGTTAGGTCTGTTGGGTGGCATCAATGCCCTAGATTTTGCAGGTGGAACGGTTGTTCACATCGCCTCTGGAGTATCTGCCCTGGTAGCGGCGATCGTTGTTGGTCGTCGCAAAACCTATCCTGATCGCCTTTCCCCTCCCCACAATGTCCCCTTCATTCTCTTAGGAGTGGGCCTACTCTGGTTTGGCTGGTTTGGTTTTAACGGTGGCAGTGCCTTGGCCTCTGGTGGTTTGGCAACGATCGCCTTTGTCACCACTAACACGGCTGCTGCTGCTGCAATGGTCATGTGGCTAATTTTAGAGCAGGTCTTAAGAGGGAAGCCTACGGCCGTTGGTGCGGGAACAGGAGCCGTTGCTGGATTAGTGGGTATTACCCCTGCGGCTGGTTTTGTTACCCCAGTTTCTGCCATCCTCATTGGAGCGATTACCGCCACCTGTTGTTTCTTTGCTGTTAGCTATAAAGTCAAATTTGGTGTTGATGATAGTTTAGATACCTATCCCGTTCATGGTGTAGGGGGAACGGTTGGTGCCTTGTTAACTGGAGTTTTTGCCACAACGGCTGTTAATAGTGCTGGAAAGGACGGATTATTGTCTGGCAACCCTCAACAACTTTTTATTCAATTAGCGGCGGTGCTGCTCACCTATGTTTTTGCGGGTGCGGGAACCTTTGTGATTCTTAAGATCGTTGACGCGCTGGTCGGTTTACGATTGAAACCGGAAGCGGAATTCCAAGGCATGGATATCAATGATCATGGAGAAGAGGCTTACGGAGAAGAATTTAGTGCCGGATTTGGTGGTGGCAGTCATTGATAGTCTGCCTCTATGCTAAATCGTTCTCTGCTCAGTTCTGCACTTTTGGCATTTTCCCTACCATGGAGATATCGAAGTGCAGATTATTTTTTCTCTAAGGAGTGGCGAAAATAGTTAAGACGATGAGGGCTAATGTCAAGACAAAAGATTATAGCTTTTTACGCAACTATAAAATCTAAGAATGCTTATACAGTAAGGCTTTAAGAGCTATTTTTACACCTCATCATAGAGAAAACTACTATATCTTCTGTTAGGAAGAAAGAACCATTGAAGGCATTTCCTCCGTCCAGTCCTTGGCTTCTTCTGAAATCTCCGCAACTTCTGGGATTTTTTGCAAGTGGTTCAAGGTTTCCATAAATTCAGCAATTCCCTGGAAACGCCCGTACACGGAAGCAAAACGAATATAGGCAACTTCATTTTCCTGGCGAAGATACTTTAAAACCAGTTTGCCAATTTCTTCACTGGTGGTTTCTCGTTTAGCACGTTGTTGAAGTTGGGCTTCAATTTCTTCCACAATCCGCTCTAAACGTTGGAGGGTGATGCCTGTTTTCTCACAAGCTCTAACCATGCCCCTCAAAAGTTTGGATTGGTCAAAGGATTCTCGTTTTCCATCCTGTTTAATCACCGTAATGGGGACAAATTCAACCCGTTCGTAGGTGGTGAATCGATGTTTACATTCTAGGCATTCACGACGACGGCGGATACTTTGTCCACCTTCACTAGAGCGGGATTCTAGAACACGACTGTTATGATGCTGACAGTAGGGGCATTGCATAATTTATATCCATAAAGGTCAGGATAACCAGCAGCAGCATTCCAATTTTAGTTATCCCCCAATGCTGACTAGGAGATCAAAAGATAGCAAAAAAAGGAACTATACTGTAGATTTTAGCTTACTTTTGTTAAGTAAGTTACAACCAGATAGTCCTTCAAGGGGGGGTTAATATTGGTTTTCTGAAAGGAGATTAAATCTGCGGCTATTTCTGAATCCGGGGAGGTTCCCGAAAAGCGATCGCAAAGAAGAGGACGGCTAAAGCCATCGTCAAGACCAGAATGTAAGCAACACTTTCCATGATTGAGAACGTCCTGAAAAAAATTACTCTAGAATTTCATATGTCCAGTCTATCAGACTATGGTGATCCCACTCAGTAGGAAATCGAGCAAAGTCAGTTTCGCTTTGCTGCTAAGATAGGTTAAAGAATTGTTAAGAAAACCTATCTCTGGTTTTAAAAAACTAAAAATTTACCCGTTTAGTCCTTTTAGCCCCCTATTTCGCTTAACGAAGGAGTCCCATAACTAGGATGCTCGCCAATCAAACGGGAAAACCCGCCAGTCTGTTTGTTGAAACTCTCGATCTTGATAAACCCGAAGAAGCCTGTGGTGTTTTTGGGATCTATGCTCCAGAAGAAGAAGTTGCAAAACTAACTTATTTTGGTCTTTATGCTCTCCAACATCGAGGACAGGAGTCTGCCGGTATTGCCGTTTTTGATCAAGAAGCGATTCATTGCCATAAGGATATGGGTTTGGTTTCCCAGGTATTTAAAGAAACTGTCCTGAAGGAGTTAGTCGGACAAATCGCGGTGGGTCATAATCGTTACTCCACCACTGGTTCTAGTCATCGAGTTAATGCTCAACCGGCCACCGTACAGACAAGATTAGGGGCTTTGGCACTAGCCCATAATGGTAATCTGGTCAATACCGTCGAATTGCGAGCCGAATTGGTACGTCGAGGCTGTGATGATTTTATCACGACCACCGATTCAGAAATGATTGCAGTGGCGATCGCCCAGGAAGTGGATCAGGGAAATGATTGGCTAACGGCCGCTACCAATGCTTTTAAGCTCTGTTCTGGAGCCTATAGTTTAGTAATCGGTACACCTGTCGGTTTAATCGGAGCGAGGGATCCTAACGGTATTCGTCCGTTGGTGATTGGACAACTGATCAGCGAATCTGAAGAGGTTCCCGTGCGTTATGTTTTGGCTTCGGAAACCTGCGGGTTAGATATTATCGGGGCTGACTATCTGCGGGATGTGGAGCCAGGGGAACTAGTCTGGATTACAGAGCAGGGTTTAACCTCTCATATTTGGGCTGAAACACCTGCAAAGAAACTCTGCGTGTTTGAGATGATTTACTTTTCTCGTCCCGATAGCATTATGCACGATGAGACGCTATATACCTATCGGCTGCGTATTGGTCAACAATTAGCCCAAGAATCTTTTGTCGATGCGGATCTGGTGATGGGGGTTCCCGATTCTGGTATTCCGGCGGCGATCGGTTTTTCCCAGGCTTCTGGTATTCCCTATGCAGAGGGTCTCATTAAAAATCGTTATGTGGGACGTACCTTTATTCAACCAACTCAGCACATGAGAGAATCGGGGATTCGGATGAAGCTTAACCCCTTAAAAGATGTGCTCAAGGGCAAACGAGTCATTATTGTGGATGATTCCATTGTAAGAGGAACCACTAGCCGAAAAATCGTTAAGGCTCTGCGGGATGCAGGTGCTACCGAAGTCCATATGCGCATTTCTTCACCCCCTGTCACCCATCCCTGTTTCTATGGCATTGATACAGATAATCAAAATCAACTGATTGCTGCCACGAAATCAGTAGCCATGATTGCTGAACAAATTGGCGTTGACTCCCTAGCCTATCTTAGTCAGGAAGGTATGTTAAAAACGACAGGAGAAGACACCAGCCACTTCTGTTCAGCCTGTTTTAATGGACGTTATCCCATTACGATTCCAGATAATATCAAGCGTTCTAAGCTAATTCTAGAAGAAGCCCCAGTGTAAACGAGTAGAGTCAGGGGTGATTCTTTAAGAATCATCGCAGAGGGGTTGGGATTTTGGCAAAATTGTCGATAATAGAGCAGGATGACTTCCCTTATTCCTACTTTCCTCTAAATTCTTCGTGCAATATAAGGTTCGCTTTAGACCCGCCTTTTCGATGCTCTCGATCACTTTGCAGCCAGGTGAGAGGATAACCACTGCGGTTGGTAACTTGGTAAGTATGGACGCAGGCATTGTTGTTAGTCAACAGATGGCAGGAGATCTGATGGTTGCCCTACTGCGTCGGTGTTTAGGCCCTAATCCACTTTGGATGACGGTTTATCATAATCCAACCGAGGAGCCTTTAAGCATCGTCTTAAGTAAATCTTTGCCGGGTGACATTGTACGTCTAGATATCACCAAAAGTGCCCTCTGTTTACAACCCAATGTGCTGCTCGCCCATACTGGTGGTATTCGTTTGGGGATTCAGTGGTTGGGATGGTCTAGTTGGTTTGCCGGAGAAGGATTAGTGGGTCTCAAACTCTCTGGCCGCGGTCGGGTTTTTATTGGTAGCTACGGTCGTTTTGCCCAATATCAGGTTTATCAACGTTTTATTGTTGAGCAAAGGCATTTGTTAGCCTATAGTTCAAAACTTCGTATTAAGGTCGATTTCCCCAAGGGATTGGTGGGTTCTAAACTCTCTGGAGAAGGGTTAGTGAGTCAATTACTAGGAGGAGGGATTGTCTATCTTCAATCTCACAGTCGCAGTGGCCTAACCCGATATTTGTTCACTAAATTCCGTTCCTAGGTTCTATCCATGAAAGTTGATATTTTACACCAACCCTCAATGGCGATCGCCCAGGTTTTCTTAGGCGAGGAAGAAGAAGTGTTGGCTCAAGCAGGGTCATTGATTGCTATGAAGGGAAATATTCAAATCCATACCATTCTACGTCGGGGAAGAGAGGGGAAAAGTGGAGAAAAAAAAACATCGCGATCACTATTTCTCAACAGTTTTAAGGCAGATGCCCAGGGAGGGGAATTATATCTGGCTCCATCCTTAATTGGTAGCCTAGGTATTTATACGATCTCTCAACATAAATTCGTGCTGCGTCTGAGTGCCTATCTGGCCTCTAGCAAAACGTTAGAAGTCTTTTTAGGTTTCCGAGATTTTAAAACAGATGCTAAGTCCCAATCTTCCCTACAAACAGCAACTTGGTTAAATTTAGTCGGGGATGGAACCGTTATTGTGGCGGCCTTTGGCAAGATCTACGATATCGACTTGGAGGACGAGGGCGAATATATTATCAATATTGAGCATATTGTTGCTTTTGAAAGTAGTCTTAAAGTTCGAGTTTTATCTCCACCCGTTCCTCTATGGCAATTCTGGCAACCAAAAGGTGAAATTCTTTGCCATTTCAAAGGCCAGGGAAAAATTATTTGTCAAAGTCATCGCCCCAGGGCCTTTGCCAAACAATTGGGGCAGGATTTGCATCTTAAAAATTTTAAGCTCTATCGTTCCTAATTTCTCCAGTTAATAAAAATTAAAATTATGGTAGATAATTTTGAAGAAAATTTAGTTAGAAATGTCAAAGAAAAACGAGAGAAAAAGCCAGAGATTCTCGAAGAACATGATATTGAATTCACGATTGATAATAGTTCTCTTTACGCTATTCTAGTAATTGACTTAAAGCCCCATAAGACGGTTTTAGTAGAAGCCTCGATACTGTCATCCATGGATATACAAGTAACATTACTTACAAAACTCCAGGGGGGATTATTGCAGATTTTAGCGAATAGTTTGGGAACAGAACCTCTCTGCCTCAATCAATTTTCGGTAGATACCAAGCCCGGTCGGCTTTTTCTCTCTCCCAGTTTACCTGGAGATATTCACCACTATTATGTGACAGAAAAGCAAGGTATTCTCATTAAAGCCGCTTCTTTTCTTGCTTGTAAACCGACAGTACAAATTGCTCCACGATTTCCGGGAATGCAAGATTTTTATAATGATGATTCTGATTTTCTTTTAAGGTTAGTAGGACAGGGAGATCTTTGGTTTAGTTGTTATGGGGGGGGTTTAGAGCTAACGATTACGGAAGATATAAGCCTTAATCCTGACTATATTGTTGCCTTTGAGGACACTTTACAATATGAAGTAAATGTTAATGAAGGGTTATCGACGGAAAAAATTAAGCTGGATTTTTGGGGCGGGCGGGGCCGACTCTGCCGTTTGAGAGGGGAAGGAAAAGTATGGATGCAGGCTCGTCAAGAAAATATGTTTCTCAATTTTATTCAGCCGTTTCTACCCAATTTACGGGGTTTCCATGTTAAATAATGGTTGTGGACAATACACCTATGTCAACAAAAAAGTACACAATCAACGTAATTCGCAGATCGGTTAACTTGGTTAATCGCACCATGCCTTGTTAAATGAAAAGACTATTAGGAAGATATAGATTAACGAAAAATATCGAAATGCGCACTGCATCTAGGTTTTAGCAATGCCAGGAGGCGGAATTGAACCGCCGACACGAGGATTTTCAGTCCTCTGCTCTACCAACTGAGCTATCCCGGCTTATTTTCACTGCTTTATAAGCGTAGCAAAAAAGTTTATCCCTGGCAAGTCTTCGCCCGAAAATTTTTCTAAACGGAGCTAATGGGGCGATCCTTAAGGTTGCAATAGGGACGGGCAAAGCTGAGGGGCGATTCTAGGGCATGGTGTGCTAAAAAGGTGTGATCAGCCATCAGTGGCCAGATAGAACCGTCATAGACGAGATGGCCTCGACTCAGTACCAAGCTGCGATCGCACAGTTCAAGGGCCAGATCTAAATCATGGGTCGCAATCAATTGGGTAACGGGCAACTGAGCTAAAAGTTCAATTAACTGCCGTCGGGAACGGGGATCAAGTTGGGCCGAGGGTTCGTCTAAAACCAAAATTTGGGGCTGCATGGCCAATACACCCGCGATCGCCACCCGTTTTTTTTCACCACCAGAGAGATTTTCAGGATTACGGTGCCGATAGTAATCAGGGTCGAGATCAACGGACTCTAAAGAATCTCGGACAAGGCGATCAAGCATTAGCCCCTTGACCCCTAGATTTTTGGGGCCAAAGGCAATATCTTCCTCAACCGTTGGCATAAACAACTGATCATCGGGATTTTGAAAGACTAAGCCAATCCAAGCACGAATACGGGTAAAATTGGCTGGCATCACCGCAATTTGGTTAACCCACACCTTGCCACTCTGGGCTTGCAATAAACCATTGAGATGAAATTGTAGGGTCGATTTGCCGGAACCATTCGCTCCGATCAAGGCAACCTTTTCACCATTATCAATGCGAATATTGATATCCATGAGAGCTTGAGTGCCATCAGGATAGGTATAGCTTAGGTTTTCAACACAAAGACAACTCGCCATTCTAACCCAGAAATTTCCTGTTATCCCTAAGAGGAAGCGGTTTCCGTTGCTTGAGTTTCTGCTGCCTGAACTTCCTCTGGCAAATGTAGATCATTTAACAAATGTAAAATGCGATCGCCCCGTTCGAGGGACGTATCTTCTAAAAAAACAACTTCTGGGGTTCTGCGTAATCGCATTCTTTGTCCCAATTCTCGACGAACAAAAGGGGCTGAGGAACGCAATCCTTCCATGGTTTCGGTTTTAGCTTCAGGAGTACCGTAAATACTGACAAAGATTTTGGCGTGTTGCAGATCGCCAGAGACCTCCACCTCAGTCACGCTTACCATACCGGCTCCCACTCGATCATCTTTGATATCGTAGAGCAACATTTGACTGACTTCCCGCTTAATCAGTGAAGAGACACGGGAAACGCGACGACCTGTAGCCATAGTATTTTGCTCCCTACTGTTTATGTAAGTTTTAGGTGAATTTTAGGTGAATTCTGAGGGCTAGTTTGATAATTTCTGACCCTACACTGTTGTTAATCCTAACATGGCTTTCAGGGTAAAAAGGAGAAAGAGGAAGACACCGACTAAAATGCCGACTAGGGCGATCGCTGAAATGGGATTTTTGAGGAGCGGTTTTAACCAACCAAATAAGGAAAAGAAAATCCCTAAGCTAAAACTAATCAAATAACGGGGATAACGGGCAATGTTTTCTAAAAATTCTCCCATAAGGGCTTTTCCTTGGCTCCATAGCCGCATAGAACATCATTAGTGTTAACATTTATTGAGCCATTCGACAAGGGGCAGTATTGATCAGATCGCACCTTCGATAAACGCAGCAACCCTTCCTGAGCAGAGCATTTTGGAAACCATGAAAGATGATCGATAGTTACTGGATTTTACTGGTCGGGGGTTTGATTTCAGGCCTATTAGCAGGTTTATTGGGTATTGGAGGGGGGACAATGCTAGTCCCTCTTTTAGTGGCCCTTCATTATTCGCCCTTACATGCTGTCGCCACCAGTAGTTTATCGGTGTTAATCACGTCGCTTTCCGGTAGTCTGCAAAATTGGCGTATGGGCTATTTTGATCGGAATCGTGTTTTAGGATTAGGCTTACCAGCATTAGTGACTTCCCAACTAGGGGTTTATTTAGCCGGTCGTTTTTCTGCGGCTTTATTGCTTTACGGTTTTGGTTTACTATTAATGGTCAATTTATTTCTGATTCGCCTGCGTCAAGGGTTAGAAAAAAAAGCTAATTCCCCCTCCTCCCTCTCTTCCCCCTCCTCCCCAGTCTCCCCCTCTCCCCAATTTCTCACCCTCGCTCGTATCAGCACAGGTGGTATAGCAGGGCTATTAGCTGGTTTGTTTGGGGTTGGCGGCGGAGTCATTATGGTTCCGTTGCAAATGTTACTTTTGAGTGAACCGATTAAAGTAGCTATTCAAACTAGTTTAGGGGTGATTATTATTACCGCGATCGCGGCGGTTTTGGGTCACACAATTCACGGAAATGTTTTATATTATCCAGGCTTTTTATTAGGAATTGGTGGTTTAATTGGGGCCCAAATTAGCACTCGCTATTTACCGAAATTACCCAATCGGTTGATTGCTTTTAGTTTTAATAGTTTGCTAATTATCTTAACAATTTATACTTTTTGGCAAGCTTGGCAACGCTCTCAATAGTTCGGCAATATACAATCAAAATTATTAGACTATACTGCCTTTCTGAGGGGTAGATGATCGCCTTCAAAAACGGTCTGAGCATTTCCGGTGAGATAAGGTCAGTAAGCAGGTTAGGATTGGAGCCATGCACTGATAGTCGGGATTTTCAACTATATTGGTGCTAAAGGATCATTTTTAGGTTTTTATCCTCGTTAAAACAAATATTCTATGGCAACTACGACAATTTTTTCTAATGCGCCTGAGATCCAGCCCGATGATTATTGTGTACTTGGATTAGCAACCTGTTACTTGAAAGAAGATGGTGAGTTTCATGCTGTTGATGTCATTGAACCCATTCCTTCCGCAGCCCTGGAAGCAATTTTAAAAGGGGTTCCCACTTCCTTTCGTTGGGCCAGGGCGATACCGGTCAAAGCCGCGATCGCGGTAGATACCCCCCAGAAATTGGCTGAATTTCCTGAAACGGCTCAATTTTGCGATGATTTTGTTCCTAGAGTCTTGGCAACGGTTCGTACCTATAAAACCCGTCCCCAGGCCCAGAGCCATATTCCCATCGGCACTCAACGCGAAGATTTCAACTATTCCCTGGAAAGGAAGCGGGTTTTAAATGCAACCCATGTTGTCCGTACCGAAGATAATGTTAAACAGCATCCCCACACCCATCAAACGCTCTAGGAGGTTAATATGTTAAAGCTTTACGGTGCTCCCTTTAGTCGAGCCGCAATTGTGCAATGGTATCTGGAAGAATGCGAGATTGCCTATGAGTATGTTCTGGTCGATCTCAAAAATGGAGAACATTTACAGCCAGCCTATCTTCAGATCAATCCCTTTGGTAAGGTTCCAGCCCTAGCCGATGAAGAAGTCACCCTTTGGGAATCTGGGGCAATTTTACTGTATCTCTGGGAAAAGTACAGTCCCTCGGCCCCAACCCTAACAGAAAAAGCGATCATTGAGCAGTGGGTATTATTTGCCAATTCCACCCTGGGCAATGGTCTCTTTTTAGAACATAATCGTGCCAAGGAAATGCCTCGTTTATTAACCGCACTCAATAGTCTCTGGGAAAAGCAACCCTTTTTGCTCGGCGATCGCTTTACGGTGGCAGATGTGGCCGTCGGTTCTATTTTGGCCTATGTACCGATTATGCTCAAAATTGGGTTTGAAGACTATCCGGCTGTCGCTGATTATGTCAAACGTCTAGCAGAACGCCCAGCTTTCCAAAAGACCATCGGTAATCGCCCTAGTTAATCGAACGCCATAAGGCAAGGGGGAAATCTTCGCCAAGCTCAAGAGCAACCAGTTCAAGCCTTATAATAGGAGTTTGGTTTCCATTTATTTTGCTGAAAATTTAAGGACTGGGATCATGGGCATTGAAAGCTTAAAAGGACGGGATATATTGGCGATCGCCGATCTCAGTGCCTCGGAGATTGCTGATATTTTACAATTGGCGGCTCAGTTAAAAAGTGGTGAGAAGACCCCCCATTGCCGAAAAATTCTGGGTCTGCTGTTTTATAAGGCTTCCACTCGTACTCGTGTTTCCTTTACGGCGGCGATGTATCAGTTAGGCGGTCAAGTTTTGGATCTTAATCCCAGCGTGACCCAGGTAGGACGGGGCGAACCCATTAAAGATACTGCCAGAGTCTTAGACCGTTACATTGATATTTTGGCGGTGCGAACCTTTAAACAAGCTGACCTACAAACCTTTGCTGAGTATGCCAAGATTCCGATTATCAATGCCCTCAGTGATCTAGAGCATCCCTGTCAAATTTTGGCCGATTTGCAAACTATTCAAGAATGTTTCGGTCAAGTTTCTGGCCTCACTGTCACCTATTTGGGCGATGGCAATAATGTGGCCCATTCTTTAATTCTGGGTGGGGCCATGATGGGCATGAAGGTAAGAGTGGCAACTCCCGATGATTACAAACCCGATGCGGCGATCGTGGCCTTAGCAGAAAAATTAGCGGCTCCAGGGGCAGAAATTGTTTTAACCGATGATCCGGTGGCGGCGGTGAAAGGTTCTCATGTTCTTTATACCGATGTGTGGGCCAGTATGGGCCAGGAAGATTTAGCCGATGCTCGTATTCCCATCTTCCAACCCTATCAACTCAATCAAACCCTCTTAGATCACGCGGATCCTGAGGCCATCGTTCTGCACTGTTTACCGGCCCATCGTGGCGAAGAGATTACGGAAGAGGTCATTGAAGGTTCCCATTCACGGGTCTGGGATCAGGCAGAAAATCGGATGCACGCCCAAAAAGCCTTGATGGTAAGTTTGTTAGGGATTGACTAAGAACAAGCTGTTGCGGATTTAGATTGCATAATGATTTTTCTGAGAGCTATGTAACAAGGGGCTTAAGCCCCTTGCCTATGTGCAGTTTAGATGACTAACAGCTTATTTCTAGCCTAGAGATCCCCTGATCAAGCTTTCTCAATGCCACAATCGGGGAGAATTGCTAGGATCAAACTTGTCAGAAATCGTCTAATTAAACTTTGCTGGGACTTGGGTTTTATGATGTTTGCATTGAGCCGTCGTCGAAAATTTTCTGCTTCTCTTCTGCTTGCTTTAGGGTTTTTATTCGTTCCTCTCACTGGGAATGTCTCTCTATTTTCCTTAACTGAATCCGTTATGGCTAAACCGGCGATCGCAGCACAACAGCCTAATAATTTAAAGGGAACGATTTGGCAATTAGTCAGTTGGGATAATCCGTCTTTTGTCTCAGGTAGTGAAATTATTCTGCGCTTTACCGATAAAAATTTAAACGGTTCAACGGGCTGTAATCGCTATCAAGGCAACTATCAGCTTAAAGGAAACCAATTGCAGATAGGGGCGATCGCCACGACTCGTATGGCCTGTGCTGACAATTTAATGCAGCAGGAAAGGGCCTATCTCAAAGCCCTAGAAACCATACAAAGCTATACACTAACGACCGATGGCAAACTTGAAATCCGCTATGGCCAGAATGGGCAGTCTCAGGTGCTGCAATTTGTCAAAGTGGAAACCACAGCAGCCAGTTTAAACCCTAGCAATAATCCGACGGTAATGCCATTAGAAGACACTGCTTGGCAATTAATTCGCATTGGTTCTGCCAGTCCTCTGAAACAAAGACCCGCTACTCTCTCCTTTAAAAATAATTCCATTTCTGGTACGGCTGGGTGTAATCGTTTTGCTGGCAGCTTTACTCAAAAAAACGATCAGTTATCAATCAGTTCTGAACTTATTTCTACCATGATGGCCTGTCCTGAACCTTGGATGGAGCAAGAACAAAAGGTTCTTAGCATCTTGAAAGTCGTGACCCGTTATAGCATTGATGAGCAAGGACAATTACTGCTTTACAGTGGCGACGATGGTGACAAACCTGCTCTGGTGCTGGTGCCGTTAGATACGAACTTAGAGACAAACAAGAGGTCAAAGGTGCATTGAGATGGTAGCTATTATTTACTCAGATGATTTTCTTAAACATGAGACGGGTTCTTTTCATCCTGAATGTCCTGCTCGTCTCACAGCCATTGTTCAAGCTCTAAAACAGGCTCCCTGGCATGAGCAATTGGACTGGCAAAGCCCGACTTCCTTAGCGCAACGGGATGTTTTGCCCGCTATTCAAAAACTTCATACGTCCACCTATATTGAACGGGTAAAAGCGATCGCCGCTAGTGGGGGAGGGGGACTAGATCCGGATACGCCGATTTCTCCCCAAAGTTATCAGGTGGCTCTATTAGCGGTCAGTGCCTGGTTAGATGGGGTGGATTATGTGCAGAAACACCAAAAACCGGCTTTTGTGGTCGCTCGTCCACCTGGACACCATGCTATTAGTAATCGAGGTATGGGCTTTTGCTTGTTTTCTAATGCGGCGATCGCAGCTTATTATGCTTTAACTTTGCCGGGGATAGAACGGGTTGGCATTTTGGATTGGGATGTGCATCACGGTAATGGTACGGAATCTTTGGTAGAAAATAATCCTCAAATTCTCTATTGTTCTATTCATCAATCTCCGGCTTATCCAGGCACAGGACGGGGGGGCGATCGCGGTAAACATGACAATATTTTGAATATACCAATGCTGCCTGGCAGTAATTTTAGGGATTATCAACCGATTTTTGAAAACCAAATTTTGCCTTTTTTTGCTGCCTTTCAACCGCAATTGCTGATTATTAGTGCGGGCTATGATGCTAATCGGGCTGATCCATTGGCGGATATTAATTTGGAACCGGCGGATTATGGTCAATTTAGTCGTTATTTATCGTCTTTAACTTCTCATTTACTGTTTGGTTTAGAGGGGGGTTATGATCTCGATGCCCTGGCTCTTTCTGTGGTAGAAACGATCACGCCTTTGTTGTCAATCTAAGTGCAGGGGAAAGTCGGAGGATTTTTTGGCACTGGATAATGGGTTAAGGTCTTATTATGGTACAAATACAATCTCAGCCTTTAACGTTAGCCGAGTTTCTGGATTTACCGGAAAGTAAACCGGCCGTGGAGTATGTGGACGGAAAGATATTCCAAAAGCCAATGCCAAAGGGTAAACATAGCACAATTCAGACGGAGTTATCTTTCACTTTAAATGCAATTCTTAAACGTCAAAAAATTGCTTGGGCTTTTACGGAGTTGCGTTGTACGTTTGGTGGTCGATCTATCGTTCCAGACATTGCTGTTTTTACTTGGGATCAAATTCCCTGTGATAAAAATGGTGAAATCTCTGATAATTTTTATCTGGCTCCTGATTGGACAATTGAGATTTTATCTCCCGAACAAAGTCGAACGAAGGTTATCAAAAATATTTTGTCTTGTCTGGCAGATAGGACGGAAATGGGTTGGCTAATTGATCCCCAAGAACAGTCAATTTTTGTTTATCAATCTCAGCGATCACCCGAAATTTTTGATCAATGGGAATCGGTGTTATTGTTACCCAGTTTTGCGAAGCAGATCACACTCAGTTTAGGGGATGTTTTGGGATGGTTGATTAAATAATGCCCGATGTAAAAGATTGATGATCTGAGTCTGTCCTACGCTATACTCATTTTAGTCAATAGTTCTAAAAGTCTGATGATGGCAACGATGGGGTCAAAGGCGATCGCGGTAACGGAACCTGAGAATAAATGTCCTGAATGTCTGCATCTGGAGATTTCGGGAGAAGTTGTCGCGCCTGAGTATAAGGGGCTTTTTCCAAATCGCAAAAAGTCTGAGCCAGGGTTGATCGACCTATTTGTGCGGCTTAATTTCAATGAGCAATGGG
>JAYKJI010000428.1:0-13660 GCA_035285405.1 Snowella sp.
TTTAGACTTACCGACGGAAGGAGTTGTTACTCTCGAAGGTCAACGCATTAAACAACCTGGCCCCGATCGCATGGTGGTTTTCCAAAATTATTCCCTGTTGCCTTGGTTAACGGTGCGTCAAAATATTGCGTTAGCTGTTGAAGAAGTGATGGCAGGAAGTTCTCCTCAGGAACAAAATGAGATTATTGAACAACATATTGATCTCGTTGGTTTACGTCATGCGGTAGAGAAATTACCGAAAGAATTATCAGGGGGAATGCGTCAACGGGTGGCGATCGCCCGCGCCTTGGCTATCCGTCCGAAAGTATTGCTATTAGATGAACCGTTTGGAGCCCTAGATGCTCTGACTCGCGGTAATTTGCAAGAGCAATTAATGAAGATTTGTGAGGAATATCACGTTACCTCGGTAATGGTGACTCACGATGTGGATGAAGCGGTTTTATTATCCGATCGCATCGTCATGTTAACCAATGGCCCTTGCTCTAAAATTGGGGGGATTTTAGAAGTAGACATTCCCCGTCCTCGCAAACGCATGGAAGTGGTAAATCATCCCAGTTACTATAGCCTACGCAGTGAGATTATTTACTTCCTAAACCAACAGAAACGGATCAAAAAATTACGCGCTCAAAAAGTTACCACTATTGCCCGTCATGGCTTAGAAAAGGTCAATTTAGAACTGGGTTATGTGCCTTTAACCGCTTGCGCTCCCTTGGCAATTGCTAACGAAAAAGGCTTTTTTGTCAAGCATGGTTTGGATGAGGTCAGCCTAGTACGGGAAACCAGTTGGCGCGGCATTGTGGACGGCATTGCAGGGGGTTATCTGGACGCGGCTCAAATGCCCTCTGGAATGCCCACTTGGTTAACCGCAGGCGGCTATCAGGAAGAATCCTTACCTGTTGTCACTGCTCTGACCATGACTCGTAATGGTAACGGTGTCACCCTCAGTAAAGAACTATACGAAAAAGGCATTCATACGGCGGCGGATTTCAAACGCTTGTTGCTGGAGTCCGATGGCGAGACCCACACCCTGGGGATGGTACACCCTTCCTCAATGCACAATCTGCTTTTGCGCTACTGGTTAGCGGCCAATGGTATTGATCCAGACCGCGATGTCAACCTGAAAACCATTCCCCCTGCCCAGATGGTGGCAGACTTAAAAGCGGGAACCATTGATGGCTATTGTGTCGGTGAGCCTTGGAATTTACGGGCGGCGATCGAAGGTGCGGGCTTTACCATTGCGACGGATTTGGAAATTTGGCAAGGTCATCCAGGCAAGGTACTAGGAGTACGGGAAGATTGGGCCATTAAACATCCCAATACCCATATCGCTCTAGTGAAGGCCTTGTTAGAAGCCTGTGAATATTGCGCTAATCCTAAGCATGAAGACGAAATTCGGGAGATTTTAGCAGGTCGCAATTATCTGAGTACTTCTATTGATTACATTCAACTAGGCGATCCTAATCAATACACCTGTGACGTGAATACACCAGTAGAGTATGCCCACCATCTCTTTTACGGCGCGAATGTCAATCGTCCCAGTCGGACGGAACATCTCTGGATGATGACCCAGATGGCCCGTTGGGGTGAGATTCCCTTCCCTCGTAATTGGGTAGAAATTCTAGAACGGGTTTGTCGCGTGGGTGTCTTTAGTACAGCCGCAAGGGAATTAGGCATGGATGTGAATTATCAACGTCAACCGATCGCCCTCTTTGATGGCATTGAATTTAACGCAGAAGACCCTATTTCTTACCTAACTCATTTAGATATTCATCGCAATTTCACCATGGCCGAAGTGCATTTAGATGGTCAAAGGTTAGTAGCTGCGTGAGTCCCTGAACCCTCTTAAAAAGCGGCTGTTTATAAACATCTCTTTGCATCCCTGGCAGTTTGATCCCCCTGCCTACGGCATCCCCCTTAAAAAGGGGGACTGAATTACTGATAAAAATTTAGCACTCTTTATCAAGTTCTTTGTTAGGCAAATTGCCCATCTAAAAACTCAACGCCATAGATAGTAAATCTTTTGGGTGTTGCCCCCCTTATCAAGGGGGGTTGGGGGGATCAAGACCTCAAAGTTTAGAGAATAAAAGCTTGGAGATGAACAGCCGCCTTAAAAAGAGGGTAAAAACTTTAATTTCACTAATTGTCAATTATTAATTGTCAACTATTAATTATCATGCAAACCCTAGAGTTTCTGAACAAACCCATGAACACGACTCTCACTGCGACCGAATCGTTTTTAAGCATTGAAAATGTTTCCAAAGTTTACCAAACTCCTCGCGGCCCCTACACCGTTTTAGAAGATGTAAATTTAACGGTTAATGAAGGGGAATTTATCTGCGTGATCGGTCACTCTGGTTGCGGTAAATCTACCTTATTAAATATGGTTTCAGGCTTTGCCCATCCCACCGAAGGTTCCGTTCGAGTTGCGGGTAAATCCATTGTTGAACCTGGCCCTGATCGCATGGTGGTGTTTCAAGGTTATGCCCTATTGCCCTGGTTAACAGCCTTAGAAAATGTTTATTTAGCAGTAGATGCGGTTTATCCGAATAAGTCTGAAGCCGAGAAAAAAGCGATCGCCAAAGAGCATTTAGCCATGGTGGGTTTAACGGAAGCAATGGACAAGAAACCACCGCAAATTTCAGGGGGTATGAAACAACGGGTTTCGATTGCCAGAGCCTTAGCGATTCGTCCGCAAGTCCTAATTTTAGATGAGCCTTTTGGAGCCTTAGATGCCATTACCAAAGAGGAATTGCAGGAAGAATTATTGCAAATTTGGAACGATCATCGTTGTACCGTGTTGATGATTACCCACGATATTGATGAAGCTTTATTTCTTGCCGATCTCCTGGTAATGATGACCAATGGCCCCCACGCTAAAATCGGCGAAATTATGACCATTCCGTTTTCGCGCCCCCGCGATCGCGATCGTATTATGGAAGACCCAGAATATTACAAACTCCGCAACTATGCTCTGGACTTCTTATATAACCGTTTTGCCCACGATGATGATGCGGCCTAAAAGTTGGGAATAGATGGTACTCGCTTAGATTTTTCGCTAAGCGGGTTTTTTTGTTAAAAAAAGATATAGGTTTTTCATCAAAATTCGCTAATTTCTATTGAATCTGCTTTAGATGCAAACTTGTTAGCGAGTGTAACATCTTGTAACTCATGGGCACACTGAGAAGCGATTAAATAAGAATCACGACGAATAGAATCTACCACCTTATTATTCTCCGCTAGGTTAAGTATAACTTTTAAAGCTTGTTTATAGTTCTTTGTAGCCATTAAAAATGTTCCATAATCATATATTTCTTCATGAGTTAATTGATTGTTTTGGTTTACAGCATCGATAATATTAATAGCTTTTTTAACAAAGATTTGATTATCACGCATAAACTGAGCTTTTCTTAAATAGTCTTTGGCAAGAATAGTTTGAGATTCGCTATCATTTGGTAAGATATTGAGTATCTTTTCTGCAAAATAAACAGAATTTTTAAGATCATCTTTTAGTCTAAAAAAGTACATTGCCGCCCGATAAGCCTCAACATGGGGATAAAATGTTGCTAATTGAATAATACTTTGCTCGGCCTCTTTCGGAGAGAGACGTAAAATACGACGAGTCACATTTTCAATCTCAGCAATAATTTTATCTTTTGCAAGTTCTAAATCAAGAGCATAGAAGAGTTTAACATAGTTATTTACTAATTCTTCATTTACTTCTGGTTTATTAATCGCTAAAAACTCATTAAGCTCTAATGCTGAACAAGAAAATAGAAAGAATAATTTATCATCGCCTGCTTCAAAAGTTTGACAACATTCTTCTTTAAAAGCTAGTAAATTATCAGGTTTAGGAACACGAGAAACAACAATTTTTACATCAATATTTTTACCTAATGCTTTGGAAATTTGACTATTTTGAATAAGCTCTTTAATATGCTTTGTCACTCGAATACTTTCCGAACTTAAAGAAGAAAGCATCACAACTTCATCCGCTAACTGTTGGGTACATAAACCCGCGCTTTCTGTAATTCCTGTACGAGAATCAATAATAACAAAATCTGCATTTAATTCTGATTTAAGACGGGCCAAAAATTGTTGAAAAAAGCTGACCCCATCACGATCTTCTGAAAAAATAATACTCCAATCTAATTGATTTAATTGGCGATAGTAGTTTTCAGATAAATATTGACCTGCGGGAATTAGCCAGAGAGTTGTTTCCTCGGCATTATCTAAAGGAACTGGAATCAGAATATCCTGTAGTGATTCCATTGCCTGGTTAGTTTGTTGGAATACTAAAATGTAATCTAGTAAACCTTTCTGATTGCTAGGTAGTTCAGGCAAGCCAAATTTAGCATCAATGCCAGGAGCCTCTAAATCAAAATCAATGACAACCGTTTTCAGCCCTAACTTAGCTAAATAAACCGCAAAATTAGAAGCGGCTAAGGTTCGGCCAACGCCACCTTTATAGGAATAAAAGGTAATAACTTTCATGCTGCTCTGGCTCCCCAAAAACCTTGTTTACCAATAATGTTATTGACTTGAGAGAACTTATGTTGAGATTCTATTGGTACTAAATTTAAAGGAGATTCTGTTTGAGCTTCACTTATTTGAAGTTCATTTTCATCTATTAGTTTTAATTCTGTGCTGACACGGGTAAATTCCTTACCCTGCCAATAAATTAGGGCTTCAAAATCTGCGCCCAATGCGTCTAAATAAGCTAAAACAGATTCAAAAGTATGATCATTGTTAGCACTTTCCAGCTTAGAGACCCAACTTTGAGTGACTCCCAATTTTTCCGCAACCTCTTTTTGAGTCAGTCCCGTTGCCTTACGAAGATTTCGCATCGCCTGGGTGAGATCAATACGGAATAATTCTTGACATTCAATCAGGTGAGTCTCTGGTGTTTCTGGCAGAACCTCTGTGAAATAATCGAAAACATCACTGCCTTCGTGGTTATCGAGTGTCATAGTCATCTCCTTGGTTGAGAATTGAATCCCTTCGCTGTAGGGCAATATTTAAATGTTGTTTCGGAATTTTACGATCTTTTTTCTTGTAGCCATGTAATAAATAAATTTGCAGTTTTTCCTTGACAAAGCAAAGAAAAATACGAGGATTATTGGGCGTATTGGCTAAACGTAAAGCATAGAGATTATCATCAACTTTTTCTAAAATATCTGATCGCTCTACCATTAACATAAAGCCCATTTCTTGCAATCGTTTGAGACGAGCCTTGATTTGCTTTAACTCCGCCAGAGTAAGTACAGAAGCCTGCAAAAATTCCTTGACAGGTTCCGTGCCGTTGGCTTGACGATAGAATTTAATTTGCCATTGCTGACTCACCTCGATTCGCCTCTAATTTATTATGACATATTTAGAATGTTTTATTAAGGGATTGACTAAAAAAAGCTTAACAATGACTGAACTCTTGGGCTAATCTAAGATTTAGACGCAGGTCTGGAGCTTCCCGATATATTTGGATCTGCTCATCTAGTAAATCAGGATCGTTTGTTTTCCAGCCAATCTCCCTTGGAGCATAGAGCGTTTCCCGCGAACTCAGCACATTATGACTACTCATTAACGCAAATTGGCGATCACAAACAAGATATTTCTCATGTGTCCCCAATAACTTTAATTCAAACTGTTCAGGATATTGATTTCTTAGTTTGACCAAATCAGGATAGGCATCATAACTTCTTGTGTGATCTGCTTGAACAACACATTGACCATCTTTGCTAACTTGGATCAACCGACCCTCAGGATGTATTCCTCGAATGTCGTAGCTGTATCCCCAGCCAATTGCTAAACGACAACCCCTATCCAGTAAGGCATTCATCCTCAAGAGAACATCTTGATCAATACTCCGCTTACTCAGCCAAGGACTGACAATGATCAATTGTTCTCTGGCCCAATCTAATGCGTTCAGTAACATTACTCGACTGGCGGAACGACCTTTAACAATTTCGACGGCAGCTTGTTGATTTTGCTGTGTCCGCTCACAGACATCCTTAAATAACTCCAGTAATTGAACACCGTTAGGATGCTCAATTAATTTATTCAGTAGCTCAAGAGCATTATCTGAATAACCACGAGATAAACCCTCTAACACCCGATACATCTGCCTCATGCCCAAGATTCCCTTTAAGAATATTGCCTCTATATCATATAACATATCTCTAGAACACGCAATATTTTATTCTAAAAACAGAATATTCTGTTTTGACAGTAAAATACCCCGTCGTTTCGTGGTGTTCAGAGTAGGCAAGGCGATCGCATTATGGAAGACCCAGAGTATTACAAACTCCGCAACATAGATGGTACTCGCTTAGATTTTTCGCTAAGCGGGTTTTTTTGTTTTTATAAAGTTAATACCTTTTGCCTAACTTAACCAATTTAACCAATTTTCTAGGATCAATCTGGAGACGGCGATCGCGCTAAGAGGGCATTTGAAAAAGATCACAGACAGCACAGTACTTTTATGTCAATCGTCGTAACATCAGACGAGTCATCTTTAGTATCTGACAATGTAAAAAAATCCCCCTATTTAATAGGAGGATAATCTCGATATGGTGAAATGAAAAACTAGTAGGTTTCAACGTGCCAACGGTGTTCTTTCTTCATTTGTTTTTGGAAATCAGACCACTTGGTTCCGTTATTTTCTGCCATGGAGGTTAACGCCTCTTCAATACCCGTTTCCATACCTTTTAAACCGCACATATAGGTATGGGTCTTCGGACTTTGCATTAAATTCCACATTTCTTCAGCATTTTCGGCTACTCGATGCTGAATATACATCCGGCCACCTTCTGCATTCTTTTGCTCACGGCTAATAGCATAGGTTAAGCGGAAATTATCAGGGAATTCTGCGGCTAATTTTTCCAGATCATCTTTATAAAGAATATTCTCTGTCTTAGGAATACCAAAAATTAACCAAGCTAATCCTCGGAACTTATAGTTTTCGTGTTGTTCCTTAAACATGCGCCATAAATAAGCGCGGAAAGGAGCGATTCCCGTGCCAGTGGCCATCATAATAATGGTGGCATCTTCCTCTGGGGGTAACAACATCTCTTTCCCAACGGGGCCAGTGATTTTTAACTCATCACCCACGTTGATATTGCAGAGAAATGTCGAGCAGACTCCATAAACCTTTTCGCCGGTTTGAGGATGGTCGTATTCCAATTGGCGCACACAGAGAGAAACCGTCTTATCATCTCCAAAATCACCATGACGGGTAGAGGCGATCGAATAAAGTCTCAACTTATGCGGTTTGCCCTTGTCATCTGTACCAGGGGGAATAATCCCAATACTTTGACCTTCGATATAACGAAGATCGCCACCAGACAGATCAAAGGTAACGTGCTGAACAATACCAATCCCGCCTTCACCGACCAGGGGATAGTTTTCAATACATTTACCCACAAAGGGATTATTAGGACGATAGATATTAACCGGAATATCTTCTTCGTGTTTGGCTTTCGCTGAAGTCATGGTTTTACTTGGCTGGGTTTCCAGACTAGCGGGTGGGGTTGCGATAGCTTGGGGAGTTACCACCGAGGGACTTTTGGTCAAAGGGAGAGGACTATCACCCGCAAGCGGTTTAATACTGACAATCTGGCCCCCCATTTGAGTAATACGGCGCATCTCTTGGTTCATCCGTTTTAAAGGAACCGTAATAAAAACACTGCCGCTACGACGAATGGGGAAGTCTAAACCATCAGTCGCGGTGCTTTGACTCAGTCCCACCACTTCATAGACAAACAGACGATTGCCAGAACCGCTTGTCCCAAAAGAAGTAGCCGCATAACCTTCTCTGTACATTCTTGAATCTCTCCCTACTCAAACTGAAAATCAATAAATAGCAGTATTCTTTAGCCTACCACTGGAAGGCGATAGAAATAGTAGGGAACAGGATGGAGTACAGCCCGATAGTCAGCTTCAGCATAGCAAGTCCTCAAGGTTCAAACTGTCAAAACAGTAGCCATTTAGCGTCTTGTTCCCAATTTTCTCAAGAAAGGGGTGGGGGAAATCTTGTAGAAGCGAATACAATCCTGATATGATTATCGTTCAGTATCTAAGAATTTGAGCCGAAGTTAATTTCAACTCCTGACAAGGGGTTAAATCATTTCAGCTTTAGCCTTTGAGGCTATGGGAAACATCCACCTTTTAGTGGTACAAAATAACCTGTAGCATCGGGGTTGACTCTTCCAAGGATTGGTAGAGAATATTTTCAATGAAAACCGGGTTAACAATCAGTTTTGCATTTAGAGGGAAGTTATGACCACTCAGCCAGACCGCGTGGTTCTTATTGGTGTTGCCGGAGATTCCGGTTGCGGTAAATCAACCTTTTTACGCCGTTTAACGGATTTGTTTGGTGAAGAGTTTATGACGGTTATCTGTTTAGATGACTACCATAGCCTCGACCGCCAGGGGAGAAAAGTGGCAGGTGTTACTGCGCTGAATCCCAAAGCCAATAATTTTGACTTGATGTATGAGCAAATTAAGGCTCTGAAAAGTGGTCAGTCGATCATGAAACCGATTTACAATCATGAAACCGGCATGATTGACCCCCCTGAACTGATTGAACCCAATAAGGTGGTTGTCATTGAAGGTTTACATCCCCTCTATGATCAGCGAGTACGGGAATTAATTGATTTTAGTGTCTATCTCGACATCAGTGACGAGGTTAAGATTAACTGGAAAATCCAGAGAGATATGGCAGAGCGAGGTCATAACTATGACGATATCATCGCCTCTATTAATGCTAGAAAGCCTGATTTTACGGCCTATATCGAAATTCAAAAGCAGTATGCCGATGTGGTCATCCAAGTCTTACCGACTCAGTTGATAGAGGACAAGGAAAGTAAGCTATTACGAGTTCGTTTAGTTCAAAAAGAAGGGGTTAAGTTCTTCGAGCCGGCCTATCTCTTTGATGAAGGTTCGACCATTGATTGGCGGCCCTGCGGACGGAAGTTGACCTGTACCTATCCAGGTATCAAGATGTATTATGGGCCGGATGCCTTTATGGGGAATGAGGTTTCCATTCTTGAAGTAGATGGTCAGTTTGATAATCTTGAAGAAATGATCTATCTTGAAAGTCATCTCAGCAAGACAGGGACTAAATATTACGGTGAAATGACCGAGTTACTGCTCAAGCACAAGGAATACCCTGGTTCGGAAAATGGCACGGGCTTATTCCAGGTCTTAGTCGGATTAAAAATGCGTGAAGTTTATGAACAATTGACCGCGGTGGTTAAGGTTCCAGCAACTGTGTAGTGTTCCGCTAGTTTTTAGCGATAAATTTGGATCGTGGGAGAAGCTATTTATCTCTCACGGTTTTTTCATTTTGAGGATTTCTGACGATGCAGTTTTTAGTCTTGATCGTTTTTTTTCTCTTTGCAGGGGTGGAATTCTTTCAATGGCTCAAGGGGGTGATCTTACCTTTGCCGGTTTATGTATTGGCGGGTGCTTTTTTGGCGATCGCCTCTAATTACGACAGAGGTTTAGGGTTATTATCTGGTCAGAGCGTTGCCCCGTCGGAGAATCAGACGCAGCCGATTGTGGTGTTGGACGCAGAATCAACCCTGCTCCAGGCGGAATTAGAAACCAATATACTATCAGGGGCGGAGACTGTTTTAGAGAGGGGAAAAGACGAAATTTCTTAAACTATGGCCATTAAACGTTCAACTCCTAAGCCCGAAAAAGATCAACCTCCATCCGAGGCATCTCCTTCAGAATCTACGCCCATTTTGCAACCAACGGCGATCGCCGAAGATCTTGAAGGGGTAGAAGATAGTATTCGCCCCCAGCGTTTAGGGGAATATATTGGCCAGAAAGATCTTAAGGAAGTACTCAATATTGCCATTCAAGCGGCCAAAAATCGGCAAGAAGCCATTGATCATCTTCTGCTCTATGGGCCACCCGGATTGGGAAAAACGACTTTGGCTCTGATTTTGGCCAGGGAAATGGGGGTGACTTGTAAAATTACTGCGGCTCCAGCCTTGGAACGTCCGCGGGATATTACGGGTCTATTAATTAGTTTGCAGCCAGGCGATATTCTCTTTATTGATGAAATTCACCGCTTAAATCGCCTGACGGAAGAGTTACTCTATCCGGCAATGGAAGACTATCGTTTGGATATTACGATGGGTAAGGGCAAAAGTGCTAAAATCCGCAGTCTGCCTTTGTCAAAATTCACGCTGATTGGAGCCACGACCAAAGTGGGAGCCTTAACCTCTCCTCTACGCGATCGCTTTGGCTTAATTCAACGATTACGGTTCTATGAAGTGGATGAATTGAGTCAAATTATCCTCAGAACTGCCCAAATCTTAAAAACGGCTATTACCGACGAAGGAGCCAGCGAAATTGCCCGCCGGGCCAGGGGAACACCTCGTATTGCCAATCGTCTTTTAAAGCGAGTACGGGACTATACCCAGGTAAAAAAAGAGTCAGAAATTACCTTGGATTTAGCCAATAGTGCGCTAGATATTTATCAAGTTGATAAACGGGGTTTGGATTGGACAGATCGCCTAGTTTTATCTACCCTGATTGAACAGTTTCAAGGGGGGCCGGCCGGTTTGGAGGCGATCGCCGCGGCCACAGGAGAAGATGCTAAAACCATTGAGGAAGTCTATGAACCCTATTTGTTACAAATTGGCTATATCAATCGCACTGCCAGGGGAAGAATTGCCACCGTTGCAGCCTATCGCCATCTGGGTTTAACCGCTCCTAAACAGGCCAATAATGAGCAATTAACTCTCTTTGAACCTGACGTTTAAAACTTGTGATTCGCAGAAAATAACCTCAAAACTTAAGGAGAACCTGAAATCTGGGCGGTTTCGGTCGGCGGAGCCACGTCTCCCATAATGCGATCTGCCCACCAAACGTTATGGCCTTTTTCTGGACTGCGTCCATAGCTAGGCTTAAGACCATAGAGCATTCCCTCAGGATGGTTGAGATAACGCCCAATCCGTTGGTAAACCTCTGTTACTTTTAATCCCCTCGGATCGCAGTGCGTTCCAATAATTTGTCCATTGCCCTGATCCAACCAATAGTGGGTCACAATCTGGGGAAAGCGACCGGCTTCTAGGGCAATTTTTAAATATAATCTTGCCAAGGATTCATACTGATTTTCCGTATAGGCCGGACGGGAAGGGGTTTCGAGGGGAATGGCCCGACCACTTGGCAACTTGTTAGCATCATCGGCGATCACGTTAAAAGCATTAACTTCCGCATCATTAACAAAACAATCAGAGCCTTCCATCTGCACAATTTCCACATTAACCGACGAAGCCAGACGGGTACGATTTGCTTGCAGTAACGGGTTAACTCGACGACAGGCCTGAATTAAGGGCTTAATGGTTTGGGGTGATGCTGCCCATTGTTTGGCTTGTTGTTCTTGACTTAAGACCTGGGAACATAAACCGGCGATCGCCCAAATAGCAGTGGTTTTACCGCCATCCACCTGGTGAGGATGATCCGCGAGGTAAGCATCAAAGGCACTATCGGAGGCTGCGTTAAACCAAAGAGCAGTACGATTGGCTAAATCCTGGGGACGTTCCTTCAGACGGACAATCACCTGTTGTACCGCCTTTTGTCTGGCCTTGGGGCTGGCTGCATTCCATACCTGTCGTAATTGCCGATTGCGATCGCTTTCCGACATAAAATCTAGGCCCTTTTCGTAGGCCGTGGCGGTGGGACGATAGGGAGTAAAAAATTCGGGACGAGTAATAATCGGTTTTCCTTCACGAGGGACATAAACGGCTATCCCATCTCCTAAAGGACTACGGGTATATGGACGACGATTGAGCAATTCTTCTCGACTAAGTTGGCCTGCCGTATCATGCAAAATCATTAGCGGTGGTTGAGGGCCAGGGACAAAACTGCTTTTTCGGTGCGGAGATTCTCCCAGAATTAAAAGGATTTTTTCGCGTTCCTTTTCAGTTAACAGACGACCCACGGGACTGCCATCTTCATCCACCGTATCCTCGAAGTGACGGGGAACTTCCGGCAAATTGTCATCACCAGAGAAATCTGGAAAAAACAGCGATCGCGCAAGGGGAGTCTGATCCGCAAAGAATTGATCTAGCCCTACTGCCATAAACATCGTGCCACAGGCAACACCGAGAACACGTCGCTTAGGGGGAATGGTCAAATTATCAATACCCTTGCGAACTTGTTCTAAAAAATGTTTAAATTTGGGATGGTTAACAAAGTGAGTCATCGTCCTAGCAAATTGTCGAGATAGGGGGGAAAGGCCGAGAAAGGAGAGAATTCTGACCAGGAAGATGAAAATATGAGTAAAAAGATGTTTTTCTTATATCACAGTTTGCTCTTGAGTGCAGAAAAAAACGTAGTTTTGTCAAGAATATGTAAATAATTCCTGACAAAACATGGATAATTCCCCCGAAAGAGGAAGATTTTGTCCGTTAATTTTTCTTTTTAAATTATTCTTTGGTAATTTGCTAAATTGAAAAATAAAAATGTCATAGTCTGGCGCTAAAAAGATAATTATTGATGAAAATAATTATCACTTGATTATTATCTATAACTAATTCAAATAAAGCAACCTTTTACTGTTGATTAAAGTTACGAGAGAAGGATTCCTGTTTGAGATAAACAAAACGTGGAGCTAGGGGGGGGAGGTTTTCGGCTGTATTGAAGCGGGTATCATAGTCCCAATTTCGACTAGGTGCTCCATAGGCTTGGTTTGCCCAAGTTCCACTGACATGGACAGGAGTCCCTGTACTCACAAATGAACCTCGATAAGTAACAAGTATCCCTCCCCAACCTTCCGAAAATCGAGGATAGTTTTCTAAACCGCCATTGTAGCCAGGGGCTGCGGTCGAATTTGTAATGTCCGTACCCGCCAAAAAAGCGGCATTAATAGTTGTTGCTGTGGGACTGATTTTAGCTGCACTACTACCTGTATTGCAATTCTGTGCACTTAACTTATGAATAGTCATGTCGGCATTAAGGCAAGCGTTGGATAGAACATTAAGAGAGTCAGCGAGAAAACTGGCTGGTTGCCAATTTAAGGTGTTGTAATCTCCCTGAATATAAACAGCCTGATCTGTAACAAAGGTTAAACCTGTGGGATCGAGAGTGGTCGTGGTTGTGGCTAAACCAGGAAGTTGTCGTCCCCGAACCAGGGCAAAGCCATAGAGACTATCGTTACCACTGGCAGAAGGGTAGCTCGTTGTATTGGTCTTATCAATGGTCGCATGAAACACAAAACCACCTTCTGTACTATCAGAGCCAGCTAATCCTAAATTTTGGAAGGAACCGGCGGGGGCATTATTATCAGCGGCAGCCGTTGCAAAAAGACGCTGGTCAGCCGAGAAACCTTGACCACTACTATTATCCGTTACAGTGCCATTGGTAAATACGACATAACGTCCCACCTTATTCCAAACGGTTAAACTCTCGACATTAATTTGTAAAAGACGCAGATCTCGTCCTTACCTGTCATTATAAAAACGATAGGGAGAATTATGAGCGGAGGCATCCCGTCCAATGTCCTGAAATGGTGCACTGATAAAGCAACGGCCATCTAAAGCGGCGATCGCGGCGGGGTTTGAGCTCCCTAAATTTGTTTTTAGGGTTGATAACTGGGCAAAACCACTGAGGGCGGAATCCAGTAAGGTATTAAAGGTTGTTCTAACAG
>JAYKJI010000429.1:0-35572 GCA_035285405.1 Snowella sp.
AAGGTGTATAAATCACAGTCGCACTTTGCTGTCGAGGGTTTTGATAGCTGTCTTGCCATTGGAGTTTGTCAGGAGAATTCTGTCTGTTCAACATATCTTTATGCTTTTGTCAATGCGTAACTTCTAGAATCAGTGTTACCCTCATAAGATAATTGAGCCATTTTTGTTTATATTCTCTAACAAGCTCTATCCATCTCTCTTGTTTGTACATTAGCACTAAAAGTCCTTCGTATGAAAAAAAACCTCTGCTTTTCCCTAACACCTGCTGGGTTGCTTCATTCCAGAATAGCGATCGCCACCAGTAAAGCAGGCGGAGTAGGTGTACTAGATCTGGAGTTTTGTCGCCCGGTCGATGGAGAGAGAATCACTCAAAATCTTAAGACTCTGTTAGGGGCTATTTCGATGGAACAAGAGATGGGTTTAAGATTCCGGGGAAATCAGTTTTCTCTATTGTCTTCCCTTTTGCCCTATTTATCGGCTCGTCCCTATTGGATTATTCTGACGGGTTGGACAGCAGAGAATTTAAACAACATTTTGACTCAGTTACCGTCGGTTCATTCCTATCAACTTCTATTGGAAGTGACCGGGGCGGAACAGCTTGACTCCATTGAAACCCTATCGGCCCCGTGCGCGCAGCGTGCCGAAGGCATCGCCGGTCTTGTGCTCAAAGGCAGTGAAAGTGGGGGTTGGGTTGGTGAGGAATCCGCTTTCATGCTGGTACAAAAAGTCATAACTCAGCAATGTCAAAAGCAGACTTCACCCAAATTGCCCGTCTTTGTTCAGGGAGGAATCGGGGTTTGTAGCGCGGCAGCTTGTTATGGGATCGGGGCCGCCGGTGTGGTTTTAGATGATCAATTATGGTTAATGCCAGAGTCACCGCTGCCGGAAACTTGGCAACGTCACTTAAAGGGGCTGAGTGGCCAAGAGGCCTCGCTCTATGGCGAAAAATTAGGAGCCGGTTGTCGAGTTTTAGCGCGTCCTAGCTTTAAAGGAATTGCTCGCCTCCAAGAATGGGCAGAGAAGTTGGAAATTCAATCAGCAGATTTGGCGCAAGCGATCCCCCTTTGGCAAGAGCGTGTATCAGACGTTATGGGTTGGGGAGAACCAACGGATTTTGTTTGGCCAATGGGTCAAGCGGTGGGTTTTGCCGAAGGATTAGTAGAACGTTATAAAACCACTGGCCGCCTCGTTCAAGCCTTGATGGGTCAGAGTGGGTCACAGGTCAAACAAGCTCAAGATCTTCAGCCTCTCCAGGCGCGATCGCCGTTAGCCCAGGCCCATCGGACAGAGTATCCCATTGTTCAAGGGCCGATGACCAGGGTAAGTGATACCGCAGAATTTGCTGCCGCCGTGGCCAAGGGGGGAGGACTTCCCCTATTAGCCCTAGCGATGATGCGAGGTAAACAGGTCGAAGCTCTCCTCCGTCAGACCCAAACCCTTTTAGGAGAACAGTCCTGGGGGGTGGGAATGTTGGGGTTCGTTTCCCAAAGCCTACGGGAAGAACAAATGGAGGCCATTCGAGCCGTTAAGCCCCCCTTTGCTCTGATTGCTGGAGGCAGACCCGATCAGGCAGCCCATTTTGAATCCCTGGGAATTCCGACCTATATTCATGTACCTGTCCCGCGACTGCTCAAAATGTTCTTACAACAGGGAGCCAGACGCTTTGTCTTTGAGGGACGCGAATGCGGCGGACACGTGGGGCCATTATCTAGCTTTGTGCTTTGGGAAAGCATGATTGCTACCCTCTTGAATGAAGTGACCAGCAGTATGGCCCCAGAGGTTCATGTGCTTTTTGCAGGGGGAATTCACGATGCTTACTCAGCCGCTATGCTGGGAGCCATGACTGCACCGCTAGTAGCCAAAGGCATTCGAGTGGGGATGTTAATGGGAACGGCCTATCTTTTCACCCAAGAAGCTGTGGCCGGGGGGGCGATTATCCCTGAATTCCAAGCCCAAGCTCTTCAATGTCATCGTACTGTCACTCTAGAGTCGGGGCCAGGTCATGCTACCCGTTGTGCCGTCACCCCTTTTTCCCAGGAATTTGAAGAAACCCGTCGTCGTTTATTGGCAGAGGGCAAATCTAGTGAAGAAATTCGCAATGCCTTAGAAGATTTGAATGTGGGTCGCCTACGCATTGCCTCTAAGGGTTTTAACCGTAATGCTGAGGGGAAAATAGTAGCCGTTCCTCGGTCGCAGCAACGGGCAGAGGGGATGTACATGATCGGACAGGTGGCTACCCTCCACGATCAAATCTTCACCATTAAGGAGCTCCATGAGCAGGTCTGTGTAGAAAGCAATCATCTCCTTTTACAGCAGGAATTACCTCAGCCATCTTCTCCCTCTGGTCAACTCACCCAACCCTCCGATATTGCCATTATTGGTATCGGTACTCTCTTACCGGGTGCTCAAAGTCCAGAGGAATTATGGAGTCATATTCTTGAGAAGAAAAATGCCATTGCGGAAATTCCGGCTCATCGGTGGGATTGGCGTTTGTACTATGACTCAGATCGTTCTGCCAGGGACAAAATTTACTCTAAATGGGGTGGCTTTTTAAACGACATTCCCTTCGATCCGCTGGATTACGGTATTCCTCCCAAATCTTTAAAATCTATTGAGCCGATGCAGTTGCTCATTCTAGAGACAGTGCGTAAAGCCTTGGCCGATGCCGGTTACGAAGACAGAGATTTTGATCGGGAAAATACCTCCGTAATCGTGGGGGTGAGTGGCGGTAGTGCTGATCTGGGACAACAGTACGGAACTCGTTCAGAAATTCCCCGTTTTGTGGAAAATCCGCCGCCGGAAGTTTGGGATCGGTTGCCGGAATGGACAGAGGAAAGTTTTCCTGGGCTTTTGTTGAATGTAACGGCCGGTCGCATTGCCAACCGTTTTGATTTTGGGGGGACGAATTGTAGCGTGGATGCGGCCTGTGCTTCTTCCCTTTTGGCCATGAAAATGGCGGTGGATGAGTTGGAGTCGGGACGCTGTAATGTGGCGATCGCCGGTGGATTGGATACCACTCAAAGCCCCTTTGCCTATTTTTGTTTTAGTAAAACGCCAGCTATGTCCCCCACCGGCCAATCCCGCCCCTTTGATAAAAATGCCGATGGTATTGTCATTAGTGAAGGTGCTGGTATTGTCGTGCTCAAACGTCTTCAGGATGCCGAAGCGGACGGCGATCGCATCTATGCTGTGATTAAGAGTGTGGGTAGTTCCAGTGATGGTAAGGCCTTGGGCTTAACGGCTCCCCTCAGTTCCGGCCAACGTCGCGCTCTGCAACGAGCCTATCAAAAAGCGGACTTTTCCCCTGGCACGATCGCGCTCTATGAAGCTCATGGAACAGGAACACCGGCGGGAGATAAGGCCGAATTAGAGACCATCAACAATACCTTAATGGCCAGTGGCCAGGCCCTACCTAAATCCTGTGCGATCGGCTCTGTGAAATCCTTGATTGGTCATACAAAAGGTTCGGCTGGTGTAACAGGGTTGATCAAGGCTTCTTTGGCTCTTTATCACAAAGTCTTAACGCCCCATGCCAATGTGCAAGAACCCCTATCCTTACTGGAAGAGGCAGAAACTCCCGTTTACCTGTTGAAAGAAGCCCATCCCTGGCTCCCCAATCCTGATTATCCAAGACGGGCGGGGGTAAGTGCCTTTGGTTTTGGGGGAACCAATTTTCATGCTGTCCTCGAAGAGTATGACGGCGGGCTACAGGAATCCATCCTCGGTAGTAATCCTTGGCCCCAGGAATTATTGGTTTTTCGGGCCGAAAACCGCGCAAAACTGATTAGTCAAGTTCAACAGTTACAACAACAGTTACAGGCAGGAGCCGAGCCTCGCTTACGGGATTTGGCCTATAGCTATGCTCAACGCGCTCAATCTTTCACTGCCTATCCGATTGGGTTAGCGATTGTGACGGCCAACCTCAGTCAACTTCAGAGTGATTTAGCCCTAGCCCTCGATTACCTGAATGGGCCTGAAACGCAGGTTTTACCGCCCCATATTCTCTACGGCGAGAATACGGCCCCCTCGGCCCAACCCTTGGCTTTTCTTTTTCCTGGTCAGGGAGCCCAATATCCTGAAATGGGACGGGAATGGAGTTTGTATCTACCTGAAGTTCAAGCAGCCCTTGCCTTTGCGGATCAGCAACTCGCCTCCCACTTTCCCCAACGTCTGAGCCAATTGATCTATCCGCCCAGTGTCTATTCCGAGGCGGGGGAACGTCAACAGCAGGATGTCCTACGCCAAACCAATGCGGCCCAACCGGCGATCGGAACTCTGTCAATGGGATTATTCCATTTTCTGAGTCGTCTGGGTCTTAAACCGTCCGTATTAGCGGGTCATAGCTATGGAGAATACACTGCGCTCTATGGGGCGGGGGTTTATTCTGCCAAAGACTTTCTCCAGATCTCTGCGGCTCGTGGTCAGGCCATGGCCAAAGCGGGTCAAGATTTTCCAGGAACTATGGCTGCGGTGCAAAGCGATCGCGCTACGGTGGAAAAATATCTTCAGGACACTCAAGATATTGTTCTTGCCAGTCATAACACCCCCTCCCAGGTGGCCATTGCTGGACAAACCCAAGCCGTTTTAGCTCTGGTGGATCGCCTCAATCAAGAGGGTATTAATGCTCGGACACTTCCGGTTTCAGGAGCTTTTCATTCCCCCTATATGACCCAAGCCCAGGGCCCCTTAGCGGAGGCCATCAATGGGACAGAGATGCAACTTCCCCAGATTCCGGTTTACAGCAATGTAACAGGAAACATGATGCCTGACGATATTGAGCGTCTGCGGGGACTGATGTTAGAGCATCTACTGGATCCCGTAGAATTCGTGAAAGAAATTACCACGATGTATGAGCAGGGAGTCCGTACTTTTGTAGAAGTGGGGCCGCGTTCCATCCTGAGCAACCTGAGTCGCCAAATTTTGGCAGAACGGGATCATACGATTGTTGCCTTAGATGCTGGTGGAAGCGATCTGCGAGGCTTGCTAATGGGTCTGGGTAATTTGTTTGTTCGAGGCATTGATTTTAACGTGACGGCCCTTTTCCAACATCGTCCGGTGCAATCCTTAGAACTCAATCGTCTCGTTGAGTTAACCCGTAAGCCAGACTTATCGCGCACGACCTGGTGGCTCAATGGTGGTAGCATCCGTAAACAGGATGAAGCCGTGGGCTATTCAGGAAAATTACCCCCCTTAACCCTAGAAACCGCCAAGGTAACTCCCGCTTCTGTACAAACCGTTAGCCCAACACCGAAACCTGACCATCCGCTAGGAACAGCCCCAGTCCCAACGGTGAGCAATGGCCAGGGCATCAGCCCAACCAAGCAAAAATTCCCTGCTTTTTCTGGTCATTCCCAGCCAGCTTCCCGGCCAATTTCGGCGGACAACACTACAATTTCTGATGAAGCTTCTATTCCCCTCAGCCATTACCCCATGAATCAACAAAATTATCCTGACAATTTTCTGCCTCACCATTCCTACCACCCTGGTCAGGAAGCCTTGATGGCCTATCAGTCCTATCAGGAAACCATGCGACATTTTCTGGTTTTACAGGAACGGGTAATGGCTCATTTCCTTACGGGAATACCTGCTCCTGCCCCAATGCCCGGTAATAGTTGGCGCAGTATGCCTGTGAGTAATGCGGCCCCGATGATTGCCCCCCAACCTAGTCCGGCCGTTAATGGTAGTCATCGAGATGGTTCTGCTCCTCCAGCCCATCACATCACAGTACCCGCCGGTTTACGCCCCATTCCTGCTCCCGTAGAAACCGTCAGCACTCCGGCTCCTGTTATTGCACCTCCTGTACCAGCCCCAACTCCGGTGGTGGTTACTCCTCCTAGTCCTGCGGTGGTTACGGCTCCAACTCCGGCACCTGTTAGCCAACCAACTGCTAGTCCAGCAACCGTTGTCCCTACAACTTCTCATGCTTCAACCTTGGATCGGGCTTCTTTAACAGAACTACTGTTGAATTTAGTCAGCGATCGCACGGGTTATCCAACCGATCTGTTGAAACTGGATCAAGATTTAGAGGCAGAATTAGGGATTGATTCCATTAAGCGAGTTGAAATTCTAGGTGCGTTACAGGAAGAGTTGTCGGGCGCGGGCGCGCAGCGTGCCGAAGGCATCGCCGGTCAAGTGCAACAACAAATGGAACGCTTTACCAGTGCTAAATCCCTAGATAATATTCTGGATCAACTGTTAGCCCTGATCCCGGAAGGAAGCTCATCTGGAACTGAGGTCAATGGCTTGGGAAAGCGGTAAGCCCTCGCTACGTCATGGGTGCCGAACCAGAAACTTTACCGATCTCGGTTGCGGCCCCACTCGCTGGTCTTTTTCTGATTACCGAAGACGAAACGGGGGTTGCTAACTTAGTGGCCCAAGCTTTACAGCAACGGGGAGTTAAAACAGTACTACTTCCCCAATCGGTGCTTGCCAATGCTGAACAATTAACCGCTCAAGTAACCGCCCTGGCGGGTCAGGGGCCCGTTTCCGGCATCGTGCATTTGCTCGGTTTAAATGCTTATCCTTTACCGGAAAATTTTGCCGATTGGCGAACCGCAACCCAAGGGCAGATCAAGGGTCTGGTGCAATTACTGAAACTTTGCGCTCAGGATCTACAGACTGTGGGTAAAGAGGGTTATGCGGTTGTGCTGGGAGCCTCGAATCTGGGGGGTGAATTTGGCCGCAATGGACAATGCCAACCTGGTTCCTTGATCGCTGGTGGCCAGACCGGTTTACTCAAAACTTTGGCGGCGGAATGGCCAACGGTGGTGACAAAATCCTTGGACTTTGATCAGGCTGCTCCTTCTCTGATTGCAGCTCGAATCCTAGAAGAATTACTGCTGCCAGGCGGCCGGATTGAAGTCGGTTATCCTCAAAATACCCGCACGGTTTTTCGCAGTATCGAGACTACCCTTACCGACCGGTCGGGAGAACCCTCTCTTAAGCCCACCCAGGATTGGGTTCTGTTAGCAACGGGTGGTGGTACAGGCATTACGGCCCAAATGTTAGCCGATCTAGCTCCCCTGGGTTTAACGCTGATTTTGACAGGGCGATCGCCGGAACCCACTCCTGAATCAGACCTAACCCAGGGCATTACCGAGATTGGTCAACTCCGAACCCTGATGTTAAACCAGGTGAAAAGTGAAGGGATTACCCCCACTCCAGTCTTAGTAGAACAACGGGTTAAACAGCTTTTAAAACAACGAAGTTTGCGTCAAAGTTTAGATCACTTGCGCTCTCTAGGGGCCAAGGTGGAATATCACACCGTTGATAGTCGAGATCCTTCCCAGGTAGAAGCCTTGTTCAATCACATCTATGGCCGCTATGGTCGTTTGGATGCGGTAGTTCATGGTGCGGGCATTATTGAGGACAAACTACTCGCCGACAAATCCCTAGACTCCTTTGCCAGGGTATTTGACACCAAAGTCGATAGTCTTTTTCTCCTGAGTCGTTATCTGCGTCCTGAATCCCTCAAACTTTTAGTGCTATTTAGCTCGATCGCCGGTCGTTATGGCAATCGGGGTCAAGCGGACTATGCTACAGCCAATGAGGTAATGAACCGTTTTGCTTGGTATCTAGATCAGCAATGGCCATCAGTACGGGTTGTTGCCATCAATTGGGGCCCCTGGGATAGTGAAGGCATGGCCTCTGAGGGCGTTAAACGTCAGCTACGAGAACAGGGCATCATTCCCATTCCGGAAGTGGTCGGCCGACAATTTTTCCTCAATGAGATCTATTACGGTCGCAAAGGAGAAGCAGAAGTGATTGCTGGAGAAGGCCCCTGGGAAAGCAAAGAACAGGAACAGGCTCATTTACGCTCAACCTCTCCCCCAACCTCCCCCTCTCCCCTACCCCCCCGCACCTTCCCCCTACTAGAACACCAGCCTCAACTACAGCCCAATGGCAGTCTCACCCTCTGTCATCAGTTCTCCCTCCTTAATGACCCCTATCTTCGAGATTACTCACCCCAGGGATTGCCCGCCCTTTCACCGGCGATCGCCTTGGAATGGTTAGCAGAATTGGCCCAGGCGGGGTGGCCAGAATGGAAACTCGCGGAAGTTCGAGATTTTCAGGTCTTGCAACCTGTGATTTTAACCGCAGCAACCCCCTCCCTAGAAGTCATGTTCAAGGCGATCGCCTCCAGCCATAGCAATACGGAGTCTATCGAAATCGTGACAGAAATGGTGGCGGTAGAAACCCAAACCCCTCTCTATCGGGCCGCTGTCAGTTTGCGCTACTACCTAGAGGATTTGAGCCTCAGTGAGCCTGAACCATTAACGGGAGGAGCTAACCTAACCCATTCAGAAATTTATAGCGGCTCCTATGACCTACCCGGTCAACCTTGGCAAAGCCTACAATCTATTGCTCAGTTGCAAAATTTAGGAGCTAACGCTGAAATCCTTGGCAGTGCTGTGGGCGACTTCCTGCCGACGATGGAGCCACCACCACCGACCTGGCTTATTGACCCTCAATGGGTAGATGCAGCCCTACAGTTAGCCCGTCTATGGGCAAAAAGCCAATCCCAAACCATCACTCATGTAGCACGTTTAGGGGCAGTGCAAGTTTCCCCCTCGGTTCCTCGCCCAACCACCTTAACCTTGGCTCTACGCGCGAAAACGTCGGGGACTGATTCTAGAAAGTATCGCTTTGATGCTGATTTCCTGGACAATTTTGGTCAGACTTATCTCCATCTGTCCGATTTAGAAATGGCACCGTAGCCATCCTTTACCCAATTTAATACATTCATGACGCAGCAACCTCTCAATTCCGTAGTCGCTCAGTCCAATAGTATTGCCATTATCGGGATGGCGGGACTCTATCCCAAGGCGGCCGACGTGCAAGCCTACTGGCAAAATATTCTCAATAAAGTGAATGGGATTACAGAAGGCCCTGATAATTGGACAGGGCCTCACTATGATCCCGATTCGGAGGAGAATGATCGGATTTATACCAAGAAGGCGGGTTTTTTAGGAGACTTAGCCCGTTTTAATCCTCTAGAATTTGGCATCATGCCCCGTTCGATCGCCAGTGCAGAACCCGATCATTTTCTAGCGATGCGGATGGCCAGGGATGTGCTGATTGATGCCGGCTATGGCGATAATCAACGCCCCTTTAATCGTCAGAACACCGGCATTGTCATTGGTCGAGGAACCTACATCAATCGCGGTTATTCCGTTTTGCTACAGCATGGCATTATCGTTGACCAAACCTTGACCTTGCTGCGTCAGTTACAGCCTGAATTAGAAGAAGAAGTTCTCCAGCGTTTACGGAAAGAACTCAAGCAAAGTGTGGCTCCCTTTAATGCGGAAACCGTTCCCAGTCTAGTTCCCAATGTGATTACAGGCCGAATTGCCAATCGCCTAAACCTGATGGGCCCCAATTATTTGATTGATGCTGCCTGTGCCTCCTCCTTAATTGCCGTAGAACTCGCCATTCAAGAGCTAACCACTGGCCATTGTGACCTAGTTCTGGCTGGGGGACTGCATACCGCCACACCGGCCCAACTCTATATGATGTTTTGCCAGCTAGGGGCCCTTTCTCGCACCACTATCCGTCCCTTTGATGCCCATTCCGATGGCACACTGTTGGGAGAAGGAGTTGGTATGATTGCTCTTAAACGGCTTGAAGAGGCTGAGTCAGACGGCGATCGCATTTATGCCGTCATTAAGGGGGTAGGCAGTTCTAGTGATGGTCGTGGGGCCGGCATTCTAGCACCTCGTCTCGAAGGTCAAGTTTTAGCCCTAGAAAGAGCCTATCAAAGCAGCCAAGTAGATCCCAGCACCATTGAATTGGTGGAAGCGCATGGTACGGGCATGGATCTCGGCGATCGCACTGAAGTTAAATCCCTCAGCCAAATATTTGGACAACGACAAGCAGGACAAATTCCCAATGTTGCCCTAGGCTCAGTCAAATCCATGATTGGTCATTGCATTCCGGCGGCGGGAATGGCGGGTTTAATTAAAACGGCCCTGGCTCTCTATCACAAAGTCTTACCTCCCATGATTTGTGAAGAAGTCAATTCCAATCTAGAACTAGAAAAAACCCCCTTTTATATTAATACTGAAGCTCGGCCCTGGATTCATGGTCAAACTACCCCGCGACGGGCCGGAGTCAATGCTTTTGGTTTTGGCGGCATTAATGCCCATGCCGTGTTGGAAGAATATCGAACCACTACTGATGTGTTGGCTGTTCAGGAAACTGCGCCCCAACTGCACGCCCAATGGCCCACCGAATTAGTCCTCTTGACTGGTCAATCCTGGTCAGCCGTGACAGAACTAGGCAGCAAAGTACAAACAGCCTTAGCCAATAATCCCGACATTCAACTCAATCAACTGGCAATGGCCCTAGCCCAGCACTCGGAGGGGCCTTGCAAAATAGCCATTCTAGCCACCAGCATCGAGGATTTACAGTCCAAATTGGCGATCGCCCTGGAAAAACAAAATGATCCCCAGCGTCATCGCCTTTTTGGTCGTCAAGGCATTCTCTACAGCGAAGTCGAAGCAGTAAAAACGCCGAATAAAATAGCCTTTCTTTTTCCCGGAGAAGGCTCCCAATACCCCAACATGTTGGCGGATTTGTGTTTGCACTTTCCCCAGGTACGAGCTTGGTTTGACCTCTTAGATGTGGCCTTTGCCGGCAGAACGGCAGCTATTCCCAGTAGTCTGATTTTTGTTCCCCCGACCAGTCTCACTGCCGAAGAACGAGAAACCATTCATGCTCAACTTTTTCGGATGGGAGTGGCCACAGAAACCATGTTTGCCGCCAGCATGGGTCTCTATGCCCTGCTCAAAGAATGTGGGATTACTGGTGATGTCATGCTCGGCCATAGTACTGGCGAGTTTGCGGCCCTCGTGGCGACCGGCACCATTCCCTATGAAAGTACGGATGATTTGCTGGCTAAAATGCGTCATCTCAATCAGATCTATCGAGATTTTGAAGCCAAAGCTGAGATTCCCAAGGGTGTTTTGATGACAGTAGGTGGCATTAAACCCCAAGCCCTGACCACAGTACTCGAAAAATTCTCAGGGCAGTTATACCTGGCAATGGATAATTGTCCCAACCAAGTCGTCCTCTTTGCCGATCAAACGGTGATGGAAGAGGCCATGACCGAACTGCAAAATGCAGGGGGAATTTGTGTGGCACTCCCCTTTGATCGGGCCTACCATACGCCTTTATTTATCGGCATTACAGAACTGCTGAGGGCCTACTTTGATCGCATTGAAATGCGAGCCAGTGAGATTCCCCTCTATAGTTGCTGCACCGCCGCCGCTTTTCCTACTGATGCGGTCGGCATTCGAGAGTTGGCTTCCCGACAATGGTCAAGTCGTGTTCTTTTTCGAGAAACCATTGAAACACTGGAGCGTGAGGGGATTAATACCTTCATTGAAGTGGGCCCCAGTAGTCATTTAACTGGCTTTATTGGTGATATCTTAAAACGCAAAAAGGGTGTTCTGGCCCTAGCTAGTAACCATCAAAGATCATCGGGGTTAGAGCAATTTCAACGTCTTTTAGCCCGTCTCTGGGTCAAGGGCATAGCAGTTAACTGGCAACCTCTTTATCAGTATCGTGCCATCCCAGCCATCGATCTAGAAACGCTGCTTAATAGTCAACCTCAGACTCTTACCATGCCTCTCCTAGATGTGGATATGCCAGTGCTACGGGCGCGATCGCAAGTCATTGATGAAATTCGCGCCTCGATCAAACCACCCCAACCTTTACCAACTGAGAACGAAAAAATTTCTGACCTACCAGACCATAATCTCCTAACTTCCCCATCTACCCCAACCTCCCCATCTACCCCAACCTCCCCATCTACCTCAACCTCCCCATCTACCCTAGTAGTTCAGCCTTCCGCCCCCAGACCGGGAACGGTTATGAACGACTATTTTGGTCTGATGCAAGATTTCCTCGGCCATCAAACCAGGGTCTTAACCAATTTCTATGATCATTCTGGTACGGTTGATAACGTCAATCAAAGCCAACTTCAACCCTTAACTCCCCAGGAAATTTGGCCCTTCCTAGGAACCGTCCTAGCCCAAAGTGAAGGGGAAATTGTTTGGCAACGTCGTTTAACGATGGCGGGCGATATTTTTCTGCTAGACCATACCTTTGGGGGTAAGCTTTCCCAATTTGATGATTCTCTTTTTCCGTTGGGCGTTATTCCCTTTACTATCAGTATGGAGATTTTGGCCGAAGCCTCCCAATCTCTCGTGGGTACGGATAAGGTCGTCATCAGCCTATTCAACTTGCGGGGTTATCGTTGGCTGGCTTTGGATCAAGGAGATATTACCCTCGAAATTAAGGCGAAATTATTACCCCAGCCGAGTGAAAACCAGTGGGATGTCTATGCCCAAATCTTTCTGCCCGACGCTGGCATGAATAGTTTAGTTTTTGAAGGCACGGTGCGATTAGCCTACGAATTTCCACCGGCTCCCCCAGAACTACCTTTTCATTTGACCGATCCTCAAGCTTCCTGGCTACCAGATGAGTATCTTTATCGAACGGGGATGTTCCACGGGCCACGTTTCCAAGGAGTCAAACATATTTGTCGCTGGGGTCATGAAGGCATTGAAGCAGAAATGGAAGTAATCCCGCTTGATAATTTCTTTCGAGATATTCGTCGTCCCCGTTTCCAGATTGATTCTGGTTTAATGGATGCCGTTGGCCAGTTGGTGGGCTATTGGATTTCCATGCGCTACGGGGCAGGCTTTAGTGTTTTCCCCTATCAAGTCAAGGCTTTCCATCAGTATGGCCCCCAACTGGCGGATCATCAAAAGGTGATTGGCCGAGGCTTTATGGAATTTGTCAATGAACGACAAACCATTTCCGATTTTGACTTTCTAGATACCTCAGGGGCAGTGGTGGCTCGCATCGAACAGTGGCAGGATCGGTATTTTGAACTACCTGATCGCTATTATGCGTTACGACTGAATCCCCAGGAAACCTTTATGTCCCAACCCTGGCGACAGGATGAGGGCATCTGGGGTCGGAGTTTAGTCATTTATCCCGATAGTTTTCTAGAAAATTCCTGGGGGATTTGGAAACGGGTTTTGGCCCATTTAGTTCTTAATGCCCAGGAGCGAGATTATTGGTACAATCAACTGCCAGCAGAGGATGGAAAACTGAAGACGGAATGGTTATTTGCCAGTATTGTGGCCAAAGATTTGATCCGACAATGGGCAGAACATACCCTGAATATGAAATTAGCTCCCGTCGATGTCCAGGTGGGGATTACGGAAGCCGGAGAATGGTGGGTAAGTTGTCCGGTACTAGAGGCAAACACTCCTTTACCAGCTATCTCCATTTATTTTGAAGACAATCAGGCAATTGCGGTTTTGCAATAAATATCTGGAAATTTCAGAGTCAATTCTAAATAAATATCTGGAAATTTCAGAGTCAATTCTAGGGGAACCAAGACCAGAAATCGACTTGGAAGAAACGGACAATGGGACGAGTAAAGGCAATAAAGACTGGCATGGTGGGGCCTTCAATTTTGGCGTAACCGGTCATGCCCGGTCTGAGTTGTTGGTCAGGATCCTCAATTTTTATGGTGACTTTTAGCACTTGTCCCGCCGACTCAGATAGATACTTGGTGCTTTTGCCCGATTGATCTTCCAACGCTTCCTGACCATAGGTCGTATCTTTTTCCGTCACTGTTTGGACAGACATGACTTTGCCGGTAAAGAGGGTATTGTAAAAGGTATAAAAACGAATATTGACTTTATTATTCGGTGCCAGCACATCCAAGACATTTTCAGGAATCTTCACTTCCGCGATCGGCTCAGATTTGAGCGTGGCAGTAGCAAAGGTATCCCCCTTATTAATGTACTGTCCAATTTTGGCAGTGAGATTGGCAGAAGAAAGAATTCCATCAAAGGGCATTCGTAACTGTGTGCGTTTTACCTGATCCTGATAGTATTTTAAGTCCTGCTTCTGACGTTTGAGGTCTGCCTGGGCAGATTGTACTTTTTCACGAGCCGCTTGAATTTCATCGGGATGGGGGCCAGCAACCACCTTGTTATAATTAGCGATTTCTTCTGATAGCTGACTTTTGGCCGTATTTAGTTGTTGAATAGCAACACCCAAATCATGTTGAGAGGCCAAGAATTGTTGACGGGAGACAGCTAAATCTTGTTGAGAGACTAATAACTGTTGCTTGGCAACTGCTAAGTCATGTTTAGCGACCTCCAAATCTTGTTTGGCGACTTCTAACTGGTTACGAGCGTCCTGGATTGACGCTTTAAAGGTATCCAGTTGTTTTGTGTCTGTTTCTGCATTTTTTAGCTGATTTTCATATTGTTGCAGTGAATAAACTCCCTCTTGGTAGGATTCTTTGTAGCGATCGGCTTCCCGACGGCTAAAGTCCGCTTGACTAATTCCGGTTACTAACTTGGTTTGCTCTAACTGAATCTGGCCACGAGCCACGGCAACCTTATTGGCGGCAACACGGACGTTACTGCGAGCTACTTCTACCTGATTAACTGCTAATACAACATTTCCCTCGGCTACTCCAACCCGATTTCGAGAAACACCGACATTACTACGGGCAACTTCTACTTGGTTTTCGGCCACTCCCACATTACTACGGGCAATTCCGACTTTTTCCTTGGCAACCGCAATGTCTGTCTCTCTAGGAGTGGTTAATAACTGTTGCAGATCAGCTTGAGCTTGTCTTACATTGGCTGCTTGTTGAGTCACCTTATCCTGGGCTGTCAGTAAACTGTTTTGTAGTTCTGGCGAATCTAATTGGGCGATGACCTGCCCTGCTTTAATAAATTTGCCATCTCCCCCAGGGAAAAAGACCTTCGTTAATGTTCCTACCACATCTGATTCAATGGGTTGTTCCTTGGGAGGAAGTAATTGAATAGAACCGCCTGCGCTAAATCGATAGGGTAGCAAGGCAATAATAATGGCTCCTGCTCCCAATAATAATAGAAGCCAATAATTCTTTAAAAATTGGGAAAATCCATGTAACTGGTCTTTAGAACTATTTTGACGGCGATCGCTGGGAAGTTCTATCGGTGGAGGAGAGGCATGACCAATAGACTCTGGTTTCCAGTTAAGGTTTGACATAATATTGACGGTGAATAGTATTAAAATAGCACAAAAAATAACAGCCCCTGTCCCTTTTAAGCTAGAAACTAGGGTTGTAAAAGTAATATAAGCTATGTAAATAAAAAAGGCAATACTAAAAAGAATGACTAGAATTCCAAATATAAATAAAAAGATTCTGGTAGAGAGTGGAATGGCTTTGGGAAGAGGCTTAAAGAGAATAGTTCTGCGCCAAATTTCCATCGACCTTTTGAGAGAATCCGAACCAATTTGGAAATAGGAAACAAACCATCCATAACCATCGGAAGCCGTAAACCACAGAGGGTTAATATCAACTAAAAAACTGATCAACCCAGAGTAGAAAAACACTAAAGCACCTGTGGCCAAAGAAAAATGGGCATTACGATTGCCAATCCAGATAAATAGAGAAAATGCCATTACCGCCAACCATAACAGCAGGGGACTCCCAAAAATCCAGAGGCGCGATCGCCGTTCCATTGCCCAAAAACCCTGGCGATCTAGATTAAATCGCGGGACACATCCCATAATCAGATCGAGGTTAAATTCTTGAACCAGTCCACCATAATAAAGACAGACAGAACCTTGCAACCACTTCCCAACAAAATTCAAGAGCGACAAACAGAAATAGACAAGCACAAAAAATTGAAGATTGCCAGTTCTTGAAAAACTATCGACCCAAAATAGCGGTTGGTTTCTTAAGAACGTGACTAATCCTAGGGGAATAATAATAATCAGTGACCACACTAAAAAGCGCAAAGGACTCAGGAATTTTGCCCAAAAAGCCAGAATCTTACCTGGGTCAGCTACGGAGAATAATTTAATTGTTTTAGTTAGATTCCGTTCATAAACTTCCAGGAGATTAAATGTCTTTAATTCTTGGGAAAAACTAACAAAATCATCGTAATTGAGAGAAATTTTAAAGGTATTTTGGAGATTATAAATAATTTCCTCTACACTAGTCATACCGTCCATTGCTTGACAAAGGAAGTATTCTTCTTCTGTAAACTCAAAACTATTACCTGATAGTGGATCCGTAACAATATAACGATCTAATCGACCATCAACACCAAAAGTTGACTCGATCCTGAGATCCTTCCGAAAGCGATTTTGAAATCGTTTATACATTAGATAGAATTCAATAGTTTGTTAGTCAGGATAAATGGATGAGAGTAGTAAGAGATGAACTTAAGATGAAAAAAACAAATTGAGGGGAAAAGCTTCTTTTAATGCTCTTGTTGCTTTATCAATAAACCTTGACCAGAAAGAAGGAGGTCGATTGTAGGCAATGGCTTTGTCCTTAAATTGAGGATACTGTTCCGGTGCGTGAAGATAGCGATAATACAGAAAAAATTCCCGATAGGGGAAAGTTAGGTTTTCTCCTGCACAAATGGCACTAAATAAGGATTTGGGGAGACCAATATAGTGTAGATAGGTAAGACGATTACCGCGATCATAGAGAAGATGCTCCCTTTCCTGAAAATGCTCAGAGGTCACACAACAACCCGTCCGTTTTTTCGGCGGTAAGGTGAGAGCTAAATTGGTGATCCTTTTTTCAGAGCGCATCATCAGATAATTGAGAAGAGATTGATCTGGGGCAAAGGGATAGAGGATTTCGGCTTCACCACCACGCAGTTGGGAGAGTATTTGGTCTAATTGATCAACGGCAAACAATTGGCGATGGGAAGCATAAAAACCAGAACAAAAAATCTCTGATTGGAGACGAGACGGTGAAAAGATCTGGGTTAAGCGAGGAGAGTTAATCTGGTAAACAGGGGTTGGATCTCTATATTGAAAATCATAGACTACGCAATCGAAGTCAGTCAGTTGTTCAAAAATGTGATCGACGGGCCCTAGCAGTAGGGTATCCGCATCCATATAGAGAAACCGTTCAAAGGGGCCATCAAAGGCACAAAAGCGACGATGGGTTCCAAACCGATGATAGCCTGTACTTCCTACTTTTCGCCAGTGGTATTTAGCCGTTGGATGATAATTCCAGGCTTGTTGAGCAAAATTGTCCCACCGTTCAAGGGAGGATTGATCTTCATACAGGATTACATTCGGGCGATTAGCGATCGCGGTTTTGAGTCGTTCAAGCTGATGATCATAGGGATAAATACAGACGGGAAAATCCGAGCCTAACTGCCGTTCAATACTATTGAGCAAAGCCAGCAGAGAATCATAAACCCCATCATTGCCGAGGGTACAAATACCATCCATATTAGCCAACACTCCGTCCCGAAATAGTTAATAATTAAGTCAGCATCATAGACCAATTGCATCTTCCCCGCATCACCATGAGTAGAGATAGAGATATGCGAGAATCCAACGCTGGTTTGGTTCCTTCCGTTCCTCAAGCGGTTCTGCGAGCCTCCACCAATCTGACGACAGTGGGCAATCTGGGCTTCTGGATTCAAATTGTTGTCGGAGCGTTTGCGGTTGTCACCTTTTTGTTTGCCAGTATGGGGCTAACGGTGGGGCAGGATCGAACCAGTGGCATTGAGGGAGGCATTTTTTCTGCCTTTGTTTCCCTCATCTTTTTAGGGGTTGCCATTTACTTTTCGGTACGTTATCGACGCTTAGGACGAGAATTGCAAAATGTGGATGCTCCTAGTCATCCCCGACGAGCCGATATTTTAAAAATTGTGCGTTGGGGTCTGATTGTTAATCTAATTGGTATGGGTTTTGCCATTATTGGAGCCGCATCAGTCAGTGGAATTGTACTCATTAAATCTCTTAGTATTCCCCAGGGTACTTTGGCCGCTAATCCCAAGCAATTTGTTCAGTCCATTGATCTTTTGGCAATTCAGGCGAATACGAATACTATTATTGCCCATTTTACGGGTTTATTATCTTCCCTTTGGCTATTAGATCGTTTGAATAAATAGAAGCAATCAATGGAGGAAATAACGGCCAATGCAACGGACTCGTCTCAACACTGTCATTGAAATTAGTGGAACCCGCTTTACCCAGTTTTTTAATAATCCTTGGCGACGGATTTCCTTGGTTTTGCTGGGCTTTTTATCCGGTTTTTTTATTGGAGCCGCCGTTTCCACTACCGCCGGTCAAGATGCTCAGTGGGATGTCGTAGGAGCCGGTCTATTGTTATTGTTTGTGGAATTAGTCAGTCGTTGGGTTTATCGTCAACCTTTGAATAATAATCAACAGCGATCGCTGGGTTGGGAGATGGTGAATTTTTTTAAAATGGGTATTGTCTATAGTCTATTTTTAGAAGCCTTTAAGTTAGGATCTTAGTCTGGGATAGAAAAAGCGGCGGCTAAGGCTTTTTGACTGATGGTTTGGTAAAGAGGTTGCAAGAACTGTTTAATTTCTTGAGCTTCTTCCTGGGGTAAGGGCATCATTCCCAATAGATCTAGACTATTTTTGAGATCAGTGGGAGGAGCGATCGCCACCAGGGAAGGATCCAGAGGTTCATCATAATGCCAAAATGTTTCTAAAGTCTTAAGGTTTTCCACCTTGGTTTTACTTGGCTTAATGGGAGTTGTAGCCGTTGAAGGGGGGGCTACTGTGTCTGGTTTTAGTGCGATGGGAGTAGTTATGGGGGTTAATTCTGTCGTCTGACTACGTTGTTGTCGTAACGCGGCTAATAGTTGGGTTCTGCTGCGTCCTCTCAACTGAAACATCACAAAGGGATCTTCACTCAGGCGATCGCCTAACTGATAATAAACCGCACCAATATGCTTACAGGGATTGGCTTTATCAGGACAACTACAACGGGAACGGATATCCGTCAGGGTATAGGGAAATAAATTTAAACCATTTTTAATAAAAACCTGTTCAATGGATTCAGGCATTTGACCCGCTAATAATTGAGCCGAATAGAGAGCCTTTTCTGCCAATGTGTCGATAATATAAGACCAATCTTCATTGGTAAAGGGATCAAGATTCAGCAAGACTTGATAGGGTTCCGCTTCACTGCCCTGTACCTTGGCAATAACCTCGGCATTATTAAACTCCATACTCAGAACATGACCTTCCCTAGCATAATTACGAGCCCGTTCCAAACGTTTTTTAAAGCGATAGGAATCGAGTAATTCTAGCCAGCGTTGTACCCACCATTGGCGATTGTCAATTGCATCATTGGTCATTGTTGGTTCAGGTTTCAAATTTTAGTTTTCAGGATTATTTTTTGTCTAAACTCTTGATAATATCCCCCCATTCTACGGCCCCCTTATCAAGCTACTCTGTACACACAAGTTTTTAGTTTATGACTTTGAGATTTTTAAGCCCCCTAAATCCCCCAATACTGCGGGACTTTGAACCAGTTCAAGAGACCGTTCTCTTCCCAAAGTTGGGGGGCAAAATAAGCTTTGCTAATAGATGTGTGTACACAATAGCTCATCCATGAGGCTGGGGGATCAGGCACAAAATCTATGTTTAATTTAATTGAAACCAGCTACTTAACCAGATGGGCTTCTAGGAACCAGAGTCGCTTATCAATGGTGCGGGAAATTTCCGTGTAAAGATCTGATGTATCTGCATCCCCTAAATCTCCCGTACTGGCGATCGCCGCTCGAACGTGGGCAGCATAACTACCAAAGCGATCGGCCAAGGCTGTAACGTGATCAATTCCTTGCACCACATCAAGAGGATATTCGGGCAGAATAGAATTCGCCGCCGCAATACGAGCCGTTCCCAAGGGAGTACCGCCTAAAGCCGTAATCCGTTCAGCCACCAGATCAACATATTCTTCAATTTCCGTTGCCAATTCATCAAACAATTGATGCAACTGATAAAAATCTAATCCCTTAACCGTCCAATGGGCCTGTTTGATTTGAGTTTGCAGATCCAGAGTCGTGGCCAGGGTTAAACTGAGGGTATCAATCACCTGGGTTCGCACATCAACAGGTAAATCGATACGGGTAGGATAAAGCTTACTGATGGTTTTTACTTGAGTCGCAGTCATAAAATTTTTCTCCAGCAATTAATGCAATTTATACTATTGATCGTAAATGGGTCTAGGCCTTGAGATAAGCCAGTAACGCTTCCGAATCACCAATCTGCTTGCCATCAATATAAACCTGAGGAACCGTGGTCGCACCGGTCACAGCCTTGAGGGATTTAACGGTGATTGTATCACTGAGAACAATCTCTTCATACTCTAATCCTTTCTCTTTGAGGGCTGCTTTGGCTCTGGCACAGTAGGGACAACCTACTTTGGTAAAGAGAGAAATGAGGAGAGGTTCCTTTGCTTCAGGATTAATGTATTTCAGCATCGTTTCTGCATCCGATACTTCAAAGGGATCCCCTGGCACTTCTGGTTCAATAAACATTTTTTCAATGGTGCCATCCTTTACAAGCATGGAATACCGCCAGGAACGCTTACCAAAACCCAGATCGGATTTATCAACTAACATTCCCATTCCTTCGGTAAATTCTCCATTGCCGTCGGCGATAAAGGTCAAACTATCAGCCTTTTGATCCTTGGCCCATTCGTTCATGACAAAGGTATCGTTAACGGAAACGCAGAGAATTTCATCCACCCCATTGGCTTTAAAAACACTGGCAAGATTGTTGTAACCAGGAACATGGGCGGAGGAACAGGTGGGGGTAAAGGCTCCGGGCAAAGAGAAAACCACCACAGTCTTGCCGGCAAATAGTTCGTCGGTGGTCACGTCGGCCCATTCATTGTTACGACGTAGGTGGAAGGTAACGTTAGGGACTTTTTGCCCTTCATGGTTTGGTAGCATGGGATGGCTCCTAAAGAGGGTGAGAGGAATAATACAACTTTTTAGATTATAGCCTAATCATAGTCATAACGACTTCGAGTTGTCAAGTCACTCAAAATTCGGGGACAGGAAAAAAGCTGTCAGGGTCAGAAAAAGCCTGATAGGCTAGGGAGAATGTTCAGTTCTCTGGTCGTCGTTTTTAGTCCCCTTTCTTCCTATGTTGTTAATTAATGGTTGCTAGTCATTCCCTCCCTCCCCAAAATATCGAAGCGGAAGAGTCTATTCTGGGGGGCATTTTGCTGGATCCAGAGGCGATCGGGCGAGTAGTCGATCTCTTGTTGGCAGAGGCATTTTATGTTAGGGCCCATCGAGATATCTATGAAGCGGCTCTTCATCTCCATGCCCAGGCCCAACCAACCGATCTAATGACGGTGACAAATTGGTTGCAAGATCATCATCAGTTGGAACAGGTGGGAGGTTTAGGAAAATTAGCCCAATTGGTGGATCGCACCGTCTCGGCAGTCAATATTGACCGTTATGCGGCCTTGGTAATGGATAAATATCTCCGTCGCCAACTGATTGCCGCAGGTCACGAAATTATTGATCTAGGCTATGACACGGCCATCGATTTAGATGTGGTTTTAGATGAAGCAGAAAAGAAAATTTTTCGCTTAACGCAAAAACGTGCTCAGGAAGGATTAATTGCTCTCTCAGAAACCCTGATTCAGACTTTCTCTGAATTAGAAAAACTGCATCAAAAAATTTCTACGCCTGGCGTGGAAACCGATTTTTATGATTTAGACGCGATCACGGGAGGATTGCAGCGTTCTGACCTGATAATTCTAGCTGGTCGCCCCTCAATGGGGAAATGTTGTGAAGCGAATTCAGAAATTGTCTTAGCCGATGGTCGTGTTTGTACCATTGCTCAAATTTATGAGCAACAAAAGGCAGATATTTTAACGCTTCAACAAGATTGGAAACTTTCTTGGGCAAAACCTTCAGCCTTTGTTGATGATGGATTAAAACCTGTTTTTCGTGTGACCACAAGATTAGGACGCTCATTGGAAACGACATTAACTCATCCTTATTTAACGATAACAGGTTGGCAAGCTCTTTCTGCTTTAAAAGTTGGTGATAAGATTGCTGTTCCCCGTCAATTACCTTGTTTTGGGAAAGAAATCTTAAGTCCTGCACAAATCAAAGTATTAGCCTATTTAATAGGTGATGGAGATGTCACAGGAAGTTGTCCTCGTTTTACCAATATTAATCCTAGAGTTCAGCAAGATTTTGAAAAATCAGTTACAGAATTTACAGGCATTAAAGTTCGTATTGACACATCTAATAATACGCGAACTCCCACCCTTCGAGTTTCTAAAGATCTAGATTTTATTGGAGAGCAAAGAAACATTTTTTCAAAAAATATTAATAACATAATTCAGTCAAAATCCATAGATATTAATGACTTAGCCCGTAAAATAGGAGTTAGTGTTGGTAGTATTCACAATTGGAGAAAAGGGTATTGTTTTCCTGAAAAAGATAGCTTTAATTTACTTTGTCAATCGTTAGATATTGATCCGAGTTTCTTGCTTCCGTGTGAAATTGAAGGAGTCATGAAAAATGGTATTAGTAGTGTCAAAAGCTGGTTGCAAAAGCTAGGATTGGATGGGAAAACTGCTCACACAAAAACTATTCCTGATATTGTTTTTCAATTAGAACGCTCTTTATTAGCCCTTTTTCTTAATCGATTATTCGCAACAGATGGTTGGGCAAGTATTCTTAAAAGTCAACAAATTCAGTTAGGTTATGCAAGCGTTAGTGAAAAATTAACTCGGCAAATTCAACATCTTCTTTTACGCTTTGGAATTATTGCGAGATTAAAGAAACGGTCAATCAAATATCAAGACACACGACGTAACGCTTGGCAATTAGATATTACAGATGCCTATTCAATTAAAAATTTTATTGAAGAAATCGGTATTTTTGGTAAAGAAGAACAACTTATTACTATTCAATCTGTATTAACCAATAAAAATTACCAGACGAATTGTGATCTTATTCCTATAGAAGTTTGGCAACAGTTAGAAATCGCTAAAGGTGATGAGTCTTGGTCTTCTTTAGGAAGACGTGCTGGCATCATTGGTACGAGTAATCTTCATGTAGGGAAACGAGCTTTTACAAGACAGCGTTTGTTACAATTATCAACTGCTTTGGAGGATCTCCCCCTTCAACAATTGGCCAATAGTGATATTTATTGGGATGAAATTGTCTCGATTGAATCCGTTGGCTTAAAACAAGTTTATGATTTAACGATTCCTGAAACTCATAATTTTATCGCTAATGATATTTGTGTTCACAATACAGCTTTTGGTTTAAATATTGCCTCAAATATTGCCAGACAGCATAATTTACCAGTGGCAATTTTTAGTTTAGAAATGTCTAAGGAGCAGTTAGCAATTCGGTTACTGGCAGCCGAAGCAGAAATTGATAGCAATCGTTTACGAACGGGTCATTTTAGTCAAAACGAGTTGGAACCTTTGACCATTGCCCTAGGAAATTTATCTAGCTTACCCATTTTTATTGATGACACCGCCAATATCACCGTTATGCAAATGCGATCGCAGGTAAGACGTTTACAGAGTGAGCAAAAAGGCAAATTAGGATTAGTCTTAATTGACTATTTACAATTAATGGAGGGAGCCAGCGATAATCGTGTTCAAGAAATCTCTAAAATTACCCGTTCTTTAAAGGGACTGGCCAGGGAAATTAACGCTCCAGTTATTGCTTTATCGCAGTTAAGTCGTGCCGTAGAATCGCGTACCAACAAGCGACCGATGATGTCTGATCTACGCGAAAGTGGATCTATTGAACAAGATGCCGATCTAATTATGATGATCTACCGAGATGAATATTACAATCCTGATTCGCCTGATCGTGGTATTGCCGAACTTCTCATAACCAAACACCGAAATGGGCCCACAGGAGTCATCAAACTACTGTTTAAACCCGAATTTACTCAATTTCTAAATTTACAAACTCGCAACGACTACTAGATGAAAGAAATAGGGCTAAACCCCCACACCCCTAGCCTCTCTTCTCTTCTGGACAAAACGCAAGAAGCTTGACAAGAGATGGAGATGTTTGTCCCACACTACTTTCATCTTAAAGAGGAGCCTTTTTCATTAAATCTCGGATCGAGTTGTCCCTGGCCATCAACTGCTGCATGGTATCCAGCAAATGATCAATGACATCTTCTCGTTCCAAACCTTGGTATTCCTGCTGTAAACATTGCAGTTGAAACTGTTGCTCCATCGATAATTCAAAGACCTGTAGATTCATCATTGGGGTAACTCCTGAATAATTCCTTACGTTAACGGTTCAATAGGGGTTTGGTGAATCAAATCCCTTAAAACATTTGTCTTGATCATTAAGAGACGAGAAGCCTGTAGAAGAAGCTCCAGAGCTTGCTCTCGGCTCATCCCTTGGGCAGCATCCCGCATCCGTCTGAACTCGAATTGCTGCTCCATTGTGAGATCTAATGAGGTAGATTCCATCGGTCAATCCTCCCGACTTGGTTTGTAAACTTAATGTAACAAATATTTGACAGGATGTCTAGTCTGTGTATGAGATGACTTGACTGCGTCGTGACTTGTTCCATTATTCTGTGGCTTTAGAGATGGCTAAGGTAAAACCGTAAGAGCACATGGCATCCTTTTTAGCAAGGCTTTTTTGAAAAATATGCTCAAAATGAACAAAAAGGTTGATGTTAATGGATTTCAAGAGAAATTAGCGAACTGCTCACGTCAAGAAATGAGCCCGTAATGTTGGATAGTGCAGAAGTGAACTGTTGGTATGGGACGATGGTGCAGCAATGATTCCCTTCCTAGCAAGGACAGAAACCCAGTCCAGAAATAAGGGCTAATGTTCAGTTCCCAAAGTTTCTGGCTATTATTGAAAGGGTCATTGCTATCCTAGAGTGCTCTGTTTGTGACTGCTACCCGTATTCACACTTAAGATTTTTTAATGAGGTTGTCCGTCTATAGAGATTTCTATCAATTATTTGACCCAGGGGATAGCCAATCTGTAATAATCTAATAGGACAACCTAAAGAAACGAGTTGGTGGGGATGAGGAGAAGAATGCCCGTCTGACCTATACTAACTCTTACTCCCAGTGCATTGTATTTACGGAGTTCTATTTTGACGGCAAGTGCCGATATTGTTAAGAATCGTCATTGTTGGGGCAACGAGGGAAAGCGTCTAGGCGAAATTTATCCCGTTGCTCTGTTTTTGCTGTTGGGGGGACAAACTTGAATACAAGTCCTAATCAAATTTTCATTTACATCAAATATCTCTGGAGGCATCTAGATTATGTCCGTTCGCCTTTACGTCGGTAATTTACCCAAGGAACCTATTGAGCGTCAAGCTTTGCAGGAAGTTTTTGCTGAAGCTAATGCTGTTGTTTCTACCAAGGTCATTAAAGATCGAAAAACAGGCAAATGTCGAGGTTTTGCCTTTGTAACAGTTTCCACTGATGAAGCAGCGGATGAATTTATTGAGAAGTATAACGGTCAGTCTTTTATGGATAGTCCCTTAAAGATTGAAAAGGCTCTCCCCCGTGCTAAGGGCAAGGAAAATGGGGAAGGTGATGGTGATGGTGAGGATGAAGCCATTGTCAGTGAAACGGAGACCAACACAACGGCTGTGGCAAGTAAACCCACCAGTGTTAAAAAAGCGAGTAAAAAGCGTAATCGCAACCAACCCAATAGTCTCTCTAGTTCTTCTAGTTCTTCTGAGGGGGTTCAACCCGATCCCCGTTGGGCTGATAAACTAGCGCAGCTGAAAGAGATGTTGGCTGCCGCAAATAATTAAAGGTGTTTAGTTTAGAGTGACATAGCCTCCTGTGTGATGATGTAAGTAATTTAGGCCAAGAAAATTGATCCTTGGCCTGGGTTTCTCTGTCAATCTATCGGTAAGGCTGTTGCCTAAAATTAACTTTTACGAATCTGTTTTACCCTGTCCTTAAATAACATTAAATTTTTGAAGAGGATTTGAGCAATGACTGAGAAGGTTGATCCCGTACTGTTAATGAAGCAGGAAGTGGGAAAAGCGGCTGCCAATCGGGTGCAGTCCAATTCGATTGTGGGTTTGGGCACGGGGTCAACAACGGCTTTTGCCCTAGAGTATATTGGCGATCGCCTTAAAAAAGGAGAATTGACCAATGTAGTAGGTGTTCCCACTTCTTTCCAAGCAGAGGTATTGGCTCGTGAATACGGTATTCCGCTGACCACTTTAGATGCGATTGACCATATTGATATTGCGATCGATGGTGCCGATGAGGTAGATCCCCACAAGAATCTTATTAAAGGGGGAGGGGCAGCCCATACCCGTGAGAAAATTGTCGATGCTCTGGCAAATTCCTTTATTGTGGTTGTCGATAGTGGCAAATTAGTCGATAAATTGGGTTCAACCTTTCTGCTGCCAGTAGAAGTGATTCCCATGGCCAGAACGCCTGTTATGCGTGCCTTAGAGAAATTAGGCGGTCAACCAACTTTACGGATGGGGGTGAAAAAGGCCGGCCCCGTAGTCACGGATCAGGGTAATTTGGTGATTGATGTCAAATTTGCGGCGATCGATAATCCAGCCGAATTAGAAAAAACCATTAACAATATTCCAGGGGTTTTAGAAAATGGTCTTTTTGTGGGAGTAACAGACGTGGTTTTAGTGGGCGAGATTATTGACGGCAAGCCTAGCGTCAGAGAGTTCTAGTCCGTCAAATCCGCCTAAATTCCCATACCAATACAGTAGAAGGAAGATGGGGATGATCATCTCTTCTTCCTTAGGGGTTGGCTGTTAATTACTGGTTAAGCTATTTGACACTAGACAACTGATGTCCATTACGGGAAACCGTTGCTTGCATCGATTCCAGCTTGGGTACTGATTGACTGTTCTCGGTTAAAACCTCTTGATTAAAACGATAGCCCACATTCCGTACTGTTTGAATTAAGCTTGGTTGACGGGGATCCGTTTCAATCTTCTTTCTTAAGGAAAGGACATGGGTGTCAATGGTGCGGGGATTGTCGATCGCCTCCGGCCAGGCCCGACGCAATAATTCCGAGCGGCTCAGCGCGGTTCCTTCGGCCTGGGTCAGAACGTAGAGCAAACTAAATTCCTGGGGAGTCAGATCAATAAAATCTCCCTGATACTGAACTCGTCTTTGCACTAAATCAATTTTAAGATCACCATAATCTAACAATAGTGGAGCGACAGAAGTCCGAATTCGGCGGATTAAACATTCTACCCTGGCCATAAATTCTTGCATTCCAAAGGGCTTAGCCAAATAGTCATCGGCTCCCGCCTTTAAACCCTGCACGATATCCTTCTCCCCATTACGGGCAGAGAGGACTAGGATCATAGACTGTCTCTGCTGAAATAACCAACGACACAATTCGATGCCATCGCCGTCTGGTAAATCAGAGTCTATAACCGCTAAGGTCGGTTGCCGTTGCATGAACGCCTGTCTAGCCTGCTGCAAATTGGCACATTGTTGGACTAAATAACCTGCCTGTTGCAAATGCCAACTCAACAGCGATCGCAGGTGAGGATTCCCCTCAACAATCGAAAGATAAACTGGATTCACCTTGATTTCATTCCTACATAACTCGCCAGGCTTAAGTTAACAAACTTAATGTCAAGGGATTGTAACATCTGCTACGATGAGGAGTCAGCAAATCCGTAGAAAAACTAAAGATTTTTACGCTATTTCCGAGAAATATTGATAGAATCTTTCCACCCTTAACATTGTCAAGTCTTGACGATAAAATAAAAATATAGTCCTCTAATGCCAACTATGTTACAAGACCCCCTGACAATTCGCTACTACCAAAAACTAACCGATGGGATGGTGGATCTCTGGCACCGAGGCCGTCGGATGGAAGAAATTCGTCTTTACACGGAAGGCTACATCGCCTGTATGCGCCAAAGTAACAATATAGAACCCTATCTTATCCATCGTCTCGAAGATGATGCCTATGCTTTTTTGAGAGATCCCTCAAATTTTAGTTTGCCCGTTATTGAGGTAGAAAGAGATTATGACTACCGTTGACCCGTGCTGTTTTTTGAGAGCCTAATGCTTTTTCAATCTGAAATAAGAGGTAGGATACAAAGCACTATCCTACCCTTTTCGCACTCAACCTAAGAAGCGAGGGCGACCTCAACCATCTCTTGCAATTCCCCGCTCTGATAGAGTTCGATCAGAATATCCGAACCTCCCAGAAATTCTCCATTTAGATAGACTTGAGGGATGGTTGGCCAATTAGAGTATTCCTTGATTCCTTGACGAATCTCTGGATCGTCTAGAACATTGACGGTTTCATAGGTAACTCCCAAGGTATTTAAAATTTGGACAACATTGTTAGAGAAACCACATTGGGGCATCAGCTTGTTCCCCTTCATAAAAACAAGAACTTTGTTACTGGCAATCAGTTTATCAATACGCTCTTTTACTTCAGTTGTAAGGGTTGGTGACATCATAGGGGTAAAAATTGGCTCCAAGATTAACGATGGAAAAACAAGACAACAGACAGTCAGGCAAAGATTATTCTAACCCTAGGGAGCTTGATCTGCTTTAGCCCAAGCTTCTGGCGTAAAGGTTCTGAGGGCTAGGGCGTGGATCGCTTCAGTAGCCATTTCAGTTTTGAGGGCATCGTAAACCATTTGATGTTGTTTAACTCGGCTTTTGCCCAAAAACTTCGCAGAAACAACAACTGCCTCTAGATGGTCGCCACCGCCGGTCATATCTCGAACGATAACTTCTGCATCCGGTAGTTTGGATTTAATCATATCTTTGACTTGAGTAAGCACAACCATAGCGTTAAAGAGGGGATTTTTTGAAAATTATAAAATAATGTTTCTCGTCCTGACCGTTATTTCGCTGGTGGTGGATTGCTGCCAGGATTGGGAGCCGGAGTGCTACCTGGATTAGATGGCGTAAAGGGAGTGGTAACAAAGCCCAATTCTAAAAGCTGTTGATAGGATTTTTTCCCCAGATCAGTGGTGGGGTTTTGGGAACGAATAATTTGAATCAGTAAGGGAACGGCCAATTCCGGTTGATTTTTAGCTCGGTGAACCAGGGCTAGACGGTAGGTGGCTTCGTCTCGCATCTGACCTGTTTTAAGAGCTTCTGACCGTTGTTCTTCAAAAACTTTTTGATCAATCCCAGAAAAACTATTGGCTAGTTGTAAATGAAAATTGGAAAGTTGGTTAAAAATTTTGCGAGCCTGCTGCAATTTATCCATTGCCACGTCATATTTTTCCCCATTAACAGCTTGGATCGCTTCATTCATTAACTTTTGACCGCCACTGGGACTCAGCAGACTATCAGATTGATTGAGGGGACGGAGATCATCTAGATCATCTGTGCCTTCACCCATGCCAGGGGTATCAGAAGCGGGTTGAGATTTTTGGGAGATTAACCAGTTAATCGTCTGAGGGGCGGAACTTTCTTGGGCGTGAGCCGCTTGGAAACTCGAAAATGCTAGGCTTAATGGCAAAATTGCCAGGCTCCCCATAGCAAAGGTACGAAGGGAAAAATTTAGCATAACGGGATTGATAGGTCTTAACGCCGCTCCGAAGGTAGCAATTATTGAGGTATCTTAACATTGAGTGTTATTGTCTGGATAACGGTTCTGTAAAATTTTGCTCTAATTAAGGCGAAGCTGTTGTTCGCGACGTAGGCTTTTCTCCAATTCTTTCTTGGCATTCTCGGCCTGTTTTTGCTGATCTTGAAGTTGCTGTTGCAGCCGTGTTTGTTGATTTCGCTGTTCTTCCAGTTGCTTTTGCATAATTTGTTGATTTTGTTGCCCTAATTGCTCCGACAACACTTGCCGTTCTTGCTGTAGGCGTTGTTCCTGAAATTGGGACTGCTGTTGAAGCGTATTTTGCAATAGCTGTTGTTGTTCAGAGAGTTGCCTTTGAATAATAGGTTGGGTAGGAGCCAGAATGGGGGAAAGTGAGGAAGAGGGCGGGGAATAGCGGTTATTAAGGGAAATAGATGAATGATTAGGTAATAGGGGGCGGCTGGAAGGTAACAATTGCATTTGTCCAGGTTCTAATTGAAAATCAACCTTCACTTGGGAACCGAGAATACGTTCTAAATTACCAAGATTATCCATCAGATAGGTTTGTAATGCTTGGGGTAGATTGGATTCCGTCGGCATACTGGGCGATCGCCCTGGGGTTAAACGATAGGGGAGGCTTGGTAGAGCGGTTAGCAAAGGAGCAGATTGGGTTCTGCCCAGGGAAGAGGTCAGCAGAGGAACTGTAACCACTGGTGTGAAGGGATTAGGCGTGGTTGGGGAAATGGCTGGGGTGATAACGATAGGAGCCAGGACTGTCGTCGTTACTAAGGCATTCGGCGTAACGGGACTGGGAACATCGAGAATGGCAGAGGGGGTAATGAGTAGTGGATTCGTTTGGCTGGCAGGAATAATTAAGGCATCTATAATGGTCGGTGCGATCGCAGAAGTTTGGGGAGAAAAACTATATACACCCTGGTAGAGATCTTGATAGGTGGTTTGGGGTAAAAGGGGAATATTAACGGGTGCGTTCGGATCGTAGGGCTGAAACTGTAATTGGGCCAGACTGTCGATAATCGAGCGAAAGGAAATTACAGAGTTGGCATTCCGAGAAGATAAGTTATTTATTTTTGAGAGAGCCAAGCCAGAATTATTGTTCTCCCGTTTAGCAAAGCTGATTGCTTGTAAATTGATTTCATTTTCCTGATTATTAGCGATCTGGAAGCCATTTTGAACCGTACCTCCCATCAGAGTTAAGGTTGCAGCCATTACCGAAGAGGAATTGAGGAACAAACAAACCAGAGTCCATCGACTAAGGGTAGGAAGGGAAAACATGTTCAAACTGCTAACAAAATCGCTAACAAAAATAGTCAATACTTTAGATTTGTCTTCTATTCTAACGTTTAACCTAAAATAACAGTGCTATTGTGCCAGTTTAAGGACTAGTAAGTTGCTGAAAAACCAATTGAGCGATCGCCGTTGCTGCGCCTGGTTGCCCCCGAACTTGACTTAAATCGGCTTTAATTCTCGCTAAAATTTCGGGCTGATCTAACCAACTAATGGCTAATTGAGCAACCTGTTCAGGATCAAGCTGGCCGATTAATTCAGGAATAATCGCTTTTCCGGCCCAAATATTGGGCCAGGCATAAAGACGGTTTTGGGAAATGATCAGATAATTAATCAAACGGGCTAGGAGTTTGCCCACAAACGGTAAACGCGCCAACATCCCAGGCAAACCGTCCCAACTTTGCATCGCTTCTAGTTGTTGAGTCGGTAGTAAAACGATCATCGGAATCGTTAAGGCCCCTAACTCGGCAGTATTGGCTCCGACGGTGGTCAGGGCAAAATGCCATTGGCTGAGGCGATGGTGGGCGGGAAATTCGGTAATCAGGCCAATACTGAGATCGCCGGAGGTTCCTAGGGTGGGAGTAGAATTTTCTGCTGAAGCGTTTAAACACAATTGGGCTGTGACCTTTCCCATTTTTTCTACCATTGCATTTTGATGGGGATCGGCATATTGGGCTAAGGTTTGCAAATTTAGAGTCGGAGCAACGGCAATTTCAAATAACACTTGCGGGCGTTGACGGTGGATGGCTTCGGCGATCGCTAAACAAAAGGGAACTCCCTGGGTAAGCTTACTGGCCTTTGAGCCTGGCATAATGCCAATAATCGGTTTTGCCGCCGTTGAGGGCAGTGAGGAGAACTGAACATCGGCCATTAAATCTCCCGTGACGATCGCCTTAGAACGATAGCAGGCTGGAATTTTTTGTTTAACGCTTTCCGACCTTACCCCAAAAGCATCTATCCAACGATACCAACGGGCTTCCCATTCCGCATAAATAACTGTACGGTAGCCGAGCCGTTTGCCGAGAGCTAGGGCATAAAACTGATCGCCCCCCAAAAATAAAACCACTCCCCGCGATCGCCAATCCCATGCTTCTGCCGTTTTGCCCCAGAGAAAAAAATCCCAAAAATATTCACTAGCTTGAACCCGATCCACTTCGCCATAGGTGCGAGCCAAATCTGCTTCTTTACCCATTGCGTGGGGACAGGGGGACAAAACGACCGAAATTCTGACCGTTTCTCGATCTTCTCCCCCTAACTGCCGCAAGGCTTTAACCACTGGACGTACCCAGGTGGTCATTTCCCCAGGGCCATTAGACAAAATTAAAATATCAACAGGTTCCATCATGCTACGAGCCAAAGGGTTTGCCCCACCATTGCCAACATTCCTTATTAAACGGCGATCGCCATTTGAGAATGAGGTGTCGTTCCCATTGTTGCAAAATTTTTTTCTGGGGGGGAATATGGGGCCAAAAAGCCGAAACCACCTCAACCACCAGTTGATGACGACGATGTAACTCAATGTATTGCAAAATATAATCTTTGCAGTCGTGGGTTCCTTGCCAACGTTGATTAGGGGTCAGTTTTGTTTCTCCCACGTACAACAGTAAGGGAATACTGCGATCCAAAATAAAGTAAAGACAACCTTGATTGCTACTGTCTAAAGGTTCCACAGGACTGGCCTGCCGCCAAAAGAGAGAGGAATGGGATGGCAAGGCGAAGGGATCAATCTCGTCGGGCTGATGCCAGGTGGTGGTCGCTAATTCAAAGAGCGTGGTTTGTTGAGGCGGGGGAGTTACCTTAACGGTTTGTTGATAGGCAAAAATACTGTCTTTCCAGCGCATCAACTGTTCTCGACTCATGGGCAAGGATTCGGGACGAGAAACTCGGTAGGGAGAGGGGGCATCAAAAAGTTTTAATTGTTTGGCCATGTCCCCTGATTTAGTTGGTAAAGTTGATCAAACTGGATCTCACAGGCTTAGGCATTAGGTAATCCAGCCAGGAGATAACCCAAGGCTAAAAGCATACCACTGACAAAGTGAAAGTTCACCGCCAAAAATTTACAGTTATTCACCACCTGGGGCTGATCATGATATTGCTGAACGTGACGAACTAATTGCCAAGCTAGGGGGACGCTGACTAAAACCAGCCCCGTCTGCCAGGGAGCCAAACCCGTCAGGATAAATCCGATCGCCAAAAAATAGAAACTAATCGTGCTGATCGTTAAAACCTGGGAACCTCTGGCCGTCCCTAAACGCACAATCGGCGATCGCTTACCGGCAGCCAGATCATCGGTAACTTGGTGAAAATGGGAACAAAAAAGAATGACAGAGGTACTAATGCCCAGGAGAGTTGCAACCGTTAAACTCGTCCAGTGAAAAGCCTGGCTCTGGGAATAGTCAACAGCGGCGATCGCCATCGGGCCAAAGGTGATAAAACAGATTACTTCTCCTAAACCTTGATAACCCAGCCGGAAGGGTGGCCCCTGATAGCTATAGCCCAAGACACAGGCCAGCAAGATGAGCAGCATTACCGTACTGTCCTGTTGCAGCCAACTGATCGCCAAAATTCCCAGTAGTCCTGCCAGCAAAAAAAGATTACTTAAGACAAAAATCAGCGATTTATTGCCGGTTAAATTTACCACCGAATGGGCTTTATTTTGATCGATTCCCGTATCTGCGTCAAAAACATCATTGCTCAGATTTAGCCAGGCGATAATGGCGATCGCTGAAAAAAGAAAAATACTAAAAATCTGGCCCTGAAACTGATGGGATTGACTATAGGCAAAGGCTGTTCCTACCGCGATCGGAATGACAGCAACACTGTACATCGGCGGCTTAATCGCTGCCATCCATAACTTTTTTTGACTAGGAGCAGGGGAACTGGTAAAGATCATCTGTCAATTCTGAATCGTAGTTATCATCGGACATTATCTTATCTAGTGGGGGAGTACTCTCGTCTGCCAGATAAAATTGTCTAACCAGAACGCCTTTCTTCGATAGGATAGTTAGGAAGTAGCTATGCTTGACCGTCCCTTAATTTGAGGAAAAGTCTCTCGAATAGCGCCCCTTTTGGCGTTCTAATGTCTTTCTGCCCACAGTCAGGACAGTCTTAAGACATACCATTAATGTCACCGTTCTGTTAAACATTGATAAATAACTTTAAAAAACTTTACGATGTCTGTTGCCGTTCCAGTCATCCCCCCACTGCCAAATCTCCTTGATGATGAACAGGAACTTTATCAGTTTTTGTTAGCTTGTCAAGAAAAATTACGAGGGAATCAAGGAAAGATTTTTAATTTTTCCCAATCTATTCCCTTTGCAGATCCCCTTAGTGTTTTAGCTGCTATCCAACCCCAGGATTGCATCCATTTTTATGGGGAAAATCGGCACAAAGAAGAAGCAGTTTTAGGTTATGGTGTAACTAATTCATTTGAGTTATCAGACGGTTCTCGATTTCGTCAATCCCAGGCGTTTTTACAAGCTTGTTTTCAGCAGATCGTCACCATTCCAGGCAAAAATGGTTTAACGCTCCCCCCTCAGATTTTCTGCGGCTTTACTTTTTTTGAAACCAGTCATTCTCAATCTCCCTTTCCTACAGCTTTTTTATTTTTACCCCAACTACAATTTTTTAAAAAACGCAATCAATGTTTTTTAAGTTGTAATATTGCTCTCGATAAAAGTATTAATATTAGATTTTTAGTTAAGCAAATTTATCGTCAACTACAGTGGTTAAAAAATCCGACTGAAAGCTTATATTTTAGTGAAAATGCTCCTCTTATTAATCCTCTGTTTCAGCCGATTCCCGTTAATTCTACCTTGAATATCCAAACCTCTATCCAGACTATTCTAAAATCAATTCAAAATCATCACTTTAGTAAAGTTGTCCTGGCTCAGGCTATGGATGTTTGGGGGCAGCAAAATTTTCAAGTGGATCAATGCTTACAGCGTTTACGCCATAGCTATCAAGATTGTTATCTTTTTTCGATTGGTAATGGTCGTGGTAGTTGTTTTATCGGAGCCAGCCCTGAACGGTTACTCAGTATTCACAAGGATCAACTGGTGACGGATGCTCTAGCAGGTTCGGCTCCCAGGGGATTAACGCCCCAGGAAGATGCTCAATTTGCTCACCAATTACTGCAAAGTAACAAAGAACGCCGTGAACATCAAGCGGTCATTGAATTTATTGTTCAACGTTTAACAGAATTGGGTCTCACTCCCCAGCGATCGCCGCTTAAACTACTCAAATTATCTAACATTCAACATCTCTGGACACCCATCCATGCTCAACTCAAACCCTCTCTCCATCCCCTGGATATTTTAGCTAAATTACATCCTACTCCTGCTGTGGCGGGGGTTCCCACTCAAATTGCCTGTCAGATAATTCAGGCCCATGAAAACTTTGATCGTTCCCTCTATGCGGCTCCTTTGGGTTGGGTTGATTCTCAAGGCAATAGTGAATTTATTGTTGGTATTCGTTCAGCCTTAATTTACCAAAATCAAGCGCGTCTTTTTGCAGGGGCTGGGATTGTAGCTGGTTCGGAAGCCTCTAAGGAATTAGCGGAAATTAATTTGAAACTGCAAACACTTTTAAAGGCATTAGTTTAGTCAAATAGAGTTAACTCAAGCGTGATAAATTGATTGGGTCGGTTCTGTTGGAGATCAGCCTACGGAGGAAAGGGGGAAAGTTTGGTGTGAGTCCAACGCTGTCCCGCAACTGTGTTGAAATATTCAAAATTTCAGAGTCAGGATGCCCGCCGATGATTTGATTTAACGTAAGCGTTCAGGGGGGTAGCACATTTACCAAAATACTTAAAACCCTTGTATAGCAAGGGATAGATGAGATTCATGCGATGGGATGATTTCGCTTAAGCGGTCTAAAAGGCGATCCACAACTTG
>JAYKJI010000430.1:0-7497 GCA_035285405.1 Snowella sp.
CAAGTTGTGGATCGCCTTTTAGACCGCTTAAGCGAAATCATCCCATCGCATGAATCTCATCTATCCCTTGCTATACAAGGGTTTTAAGTATTTTGGTAAATGTGCTACCCCCCTGAACGCTTACCCCTTTTCAAGAAATTTTAGGGGAAACTAATTCAAAAATTTTCCAGCCAATTAAGCCTTTCAAGTCCCCCTTTCTAAGGGGGATTTAGGGGGATCAAACTCACTGAAACAATCAACAAGACTAAATTAACAGCCATGAAAACCAATCTAATTCTCGATGTGGACTCCTATAAAGTGAGTCATTGGCTACAGTATCCTCCCGAAACAACGGCTATGTATTTCTACGTCGAAAGTCGCGGGGGCAAATATCCTATCACCGTCTTTTTTGGACTGCAATATATTTTAAAGAATTATCTTAGCCAACCCATTAAACTTTGGATGGTAGAGGAAGCAAATACACTTTTAACCGCTCATGGTTTGCCCTTTAACTATGACGGTTGGCGATATATTGCTGAAGATTTAAACGGTCATTTACCTGTAAGTATTAAAGCCGTTCCCGAAGGCTCAGTCATCCCCATTCATAACGTTTTAATGACCGTAGAATCCACCGATCCGAAGGTATTTTGGTTAGCGTCCTGGCTCGAAACCCTATTAATGCGGGTTTGGTATCCGATTACCGTCGCAACTCAAAGTTGGCATTTGAAAAAGCGAATTTATGAGTCTTTAGAGCGTACTGCTGATGATCCCGATAAGGAAATTAATTTTAAACTCCACGATTTTGGGGCGCGGGGCGTTTCCAGTTGTGAATCGTCGGGCATTGGGGGACTGGCTCATCTGGTCAATTTTCAGGGTTCCGATACCGTGCAAGCCCTGGTTTACGGTCAAAGGTATTACAACTGTCCTATGGCCGCCTATTCTATTCCCGCCGCCGAACATTCCACGATTACCGCCTGGGGTAAGGAAGGGGAAGTTTTAGCCTATCAAAATATGCTGACTCAGTTTGCTAAACCTGGCTCCGTTTTGGCGGTCGTTTCTGATTCTTATGATCTATGGAATGCCATTGATAACTTGTGGGGTGATCGCCTGCGACAACAGGTAATTGATTCGGGGGCAACCCTGGTGATTCGGCCAGATTCGGGCAATCCCGTCGAGATTGTAGCTAAAACCCTCGAAAAATTGGAGGCGCGTTTTGGTAGTACAATCAACAAAAAAGGCTATCGAGTTCTAAATTCTGTACGAGTGATTCAAGGGGATGGCGTGGACGAAGAAAGTATTACCGCGATCCTAGAAAGAACGGAAAGTCTTGGCTTTAGTACCACTAATTTGGCCTTTGGTATGGGAGGAGCCTTATTGCAAAAACTGAATCGAGACACCCAAAAATTTGCCATGAAATGTAGTGAAGTCACTGTCGCGGGTAAGGCGATCGCGGTTTATAAAGACCCCATTACTGACCATGGTAAAACCAGTAAAAAAGGACGATTAGCCCTGATAAAAACCGAGGCGGGTTATCAAACAGTGGCTACATCTACGGAGGATTTATTGCAAGTCGTCTATGAAAATGGACAATTGGTACAAGATCAATCCTTAGACGCGATTCGTCAACGAGCCTGGCCAACCAACGGTTAAACAGCAACTCATCCCAAAATCCGAACTATTGAGCAGAAAGGCTAAATTTTTGTGATACCCTAAGCTTCAAAGTGATGGTGTTGACTCTAAAAAAGTTCACTGCCAATCCATGTTTCTGTATATTTCTGTAAAAGACTGGGAACATTAAAATGACAAAGTTACGGGTTGGCTTGCTCTTTGGTGGACGTTCTGGAGAACATGAAGTCTCGATTAATTCAGCACGGGCGATCCAACAGGCCCTTCAACAGGGAGAAAATCTCAGTAAGTACGAAGTTATTACTTTTTATATTCAGAAAAATGGAGCTTGGACAGAACCGGCGATCGCTGCTCAGGTACTAAACACCGGCAACCCCCTTGCCGATCAAGAAATTCAACGTGCTAACCTTTGGCAATTTCCCGCCTCTGTTGCTGAGATAGAGGTGTGGTTTCCCATTCTCCACGGCCCAAACGGTGAAGATGGAACCATTCAAGGTTTACTTTCCCTGATGCAAGTTCCCTTTGTCGGTAGTAATGTTCTTGGTTCCTGTGTGGGTATGGATAAATTGACGATGAAAATGGCCTTTGCCCAAGCTGGTTTGCCCCAGGTGGATTATGTGGCTGTAGAACGGAGCGAAATTTGGTCAAATCCCTGTGTTTTTCCTGAATTATGCCGTCAAATTGAAGAAAAACTCAGTTATCCCTGCTTTGTAAAACCAGCCAATTTAGGATCTTCTGTGGGCATTGCCAAAGTTCGTTCGCGTAGTGAATTAGAAGCCGCCCTGGACAGTGCCGCCAGCTATGACCGTCGTATTATTGTCGAAGCTGGTATTGCCAATATTAGAGAAGTGGAATGTGCCATTTTAGGTAACGATCAACCCCAAGCTTCCGTCATTGGTGAAATTACCTACGACAGCGACTTTTATGACTACGAGACTAAATATACCGATGGTCGTGCTCAACTTCATATTCCGGCCCAGTTACCAGACCAGATCGTCAGTCAAATCCAAGCAATGGCCATTAAAGCCTTTAAGGCTGTAGATGCGGCGGGCTTAAGTCGAATCGACTTTTTCTATCAGGAAGACAGTGGCAGTTTAGTAATCAACGAAATTAATACCCTACCAGGCTTTACAGCTTTCAGTATGTATCCCCAACTCTGGTTGGCCAGTGGCATTGCTTTCCCCGAATTAGTTGATCGCCTGATCCAACTAGCCCTAGAACGCGCCTAATTCCTTCCCCCAGTCTCCCCCATCTCCCCCTTCCTCCCAGTCTCCCAAATCCTCCCAATCTCCCCCTCCACTTTGCCTAAACAACGCCTCGATCTCCTCCTCGTTGACCGTCATCTTTGTGAATCACGGGCGATCGCGCAACGGTTAATTCGAGCAGGGGAAGTCAGGGTCAATCAACAAATCATTGATAAACCAGGGACTGAAATTGATCTCACTGCCACCTTAGAAATCGCCGAGAAACCTCCCTATGTGTCACGCGGTGGGGAAAAACTAGCCCAGGCTCTCCAGCAATTTCCCATTACTGTCCGCGATCGCATTTGTCTAGATGGCGGTATTTCAACGGGTGGCTTTACCGACTGTTTACTACAAGCTGGAGCAGCTCAGGTCTATGGAGTTGATGTGGGCTATGGACAAGTCGCTTGGAAATTAAGACAGGATCCGCGAGTTACGCTTAAAGAAAGAACTAATTTCCGCCATTTAACCCTCGAAAAACTCTATGGAGAGCAAACACCGGCGGATTTTGGGGTTATGGATCTTTCCTTTATTTCCCTCACCCAGGTATTGGAACCTCTCTGGCAACTACTCATTCCCCCCAGAGAAGTGGTCTTACTGATTAAGCCGCAATTTGAAGTCGGACGGGCTAAGGTGGGTAAAAATGGAGTCGTTCGTAATGCTCAGGATCAAGCCGAGGCGATCGCTAAAGTTTTATTCACGGCTCAACAACTCGGTTGGCATTTTGGGGGCTTGACTGCCTCCCCTCTACCCGGCCCAGCCGGTAATATTGAATATTTGCTCTGGTTAACAATGGGATTTACCATTCCGGCTCCTGCTTTAGAAACCATTAGCGAATTAACTCAGACTTCTCTAACACAATTAGGACGGAAAAATTGATTGCTCTCAATTAACGACCGTTTCTTTGGTCGGATCATGAGGAACCTCAATAGGCGTTGTGGGCTGAGGAGGCTGCAATTTCATCATTTTTTGTTTCGTGGGAGTAACTTGCGGCTCAATATGAATTTGAATTTTTGGGCCAGAACTAGCTAGACGGATAATCATGCCATTTTGTACCGTAATTTTGGCGATCGCTTCTCCATTAATATAGGCTCCATTGGCTCCCAGATTCACCGCTTCCCATCCTGTCTCAACCTGCCGAATTTCAAGGTGGTGGCGAGAAACAACTGCACTGTAGAGAACCACATCATTGTCTGCGGCCCGTCCAATCCGAACCACCGACTCGGTTTCAAACGTCCAACTTTGGACAGGAACAGCTTTGCCCGGAAGCAATAAAGTCAGAGTAATCACCGACATTAGATTCGCAAAAAAGAGTATCTCATTTTGACATCCTCACCGCGCCGAAGCGACAGCAATTTTTCGCCACGCCACCTTTTCAGATAGTCGCCGAATGGGGTAAACGCTTCAACGAAACTGCTACCAAGGTAGTCTTACCATTTCTCCACGTTCGGTTTAAAGTCTCGGAATGCCCTCCCGCGACCGCACAAAATCTTATTTGATTCGATTTGCGTCAAAGGTTGGATTTTAGTTTTACCATTGCCCTTTCTGCTTCCCCTATTTCTGATCGCAACTCTGACAGGACTTTCAACCTTGCTGTTTGTTTCGGAGTATCTCAAATCCGGGTGGGTCTGTGACCTTTCCTACATTAACATAAAGCTGTCCTAGAAGGCATGGGGTTTAAACCTATTCTTTGATAATCTGACTTTTTCGTTGCAGTTTAAAGTCTTTGATTCTAAATCTCTTGATTTGACCTGATTTTAAGGTTTACCCAGGAGGAGTAGCTATCTTTTCAGTCTCCTCCTCCCGTCCTCAGGCTGAATATTTCACCTAGTTAGAGAATACCGCCACTGGAGAGTCCTAGTACCATGCCAGCCCCCAGAATATGCCCAAAACTCATGGTTGCGAGTAGTTCAGGCAAGCCAAAGGTCTTTTTCGAGGCTAATTGAGGCAGGGGAAGTCCTTGACCTTGGCCAGTCTTTTGAATGGCAAAATAGCCAATGATAAAGGCGAAAACATTGCACAATGACATGATAATGCCAACCGATAGACTCCAACTGGTCGTGGTCGGAATGGTTTGGGCTAAGATTAAAAACAGGTTATTCATGAAGATCGTTATCCTAGGTTGATAAACTTTGTAACAAACACTAAGGATTATAAAAATCTATTACCCCAGAAATGAAATTTCGTTTGAATACTTAACATTTAGAGTGTTGTTAAAGCATGGATCACCGGCTAGAAAGGGTAAAAATTTGTGGTATTCGTCAGCCAGAACAGGGAAAAGCGATCGCCGCTTTAGGAATTAAGACCCTGGGTTTTATCTGTGTCCCCAGTTCTCCCCGCTACGTTACGCCGGATCAGATCAGTCAAGTTTTAGCAATTTTACCCCCAGGCATCGAAAGTATTGGGGTATTTGCCAATAGCAGTTTGACCATGATCGAGCAAGTGGTGAGGGACACGGGCTTAATGGGGATTCAACTGCATGGGCAGGAACCTCCTGAGTTTTGCCAAGCCGTTAAAAGGGCCATGCCCCAACGGGAAATTATCAAAGCCTTACGAATTGAAAATGCAGCCGCATTAGTTCAAGCAGAGAATTATTTTACCGTAGTAGATACTTTATTACTGGATGCTTACCATCCCCAACAATTGGGCGGTACGGGTCAAACCTTGCCCTGGGATAGTTTGAGCCACTTTCGCGCCCCTATCCCCTGGTTATTGGCGGGGGGGCTAACCCCAGAGAATATTTTAATGGCCTTAAGTTATCTCAGCCCTGATGGTATTGATCTTTCCAGTGGGGTAGAGCGATCGCCGGCCGATAAGGATCTAGAAAAAGTCAAACTACTTGTAGAAAAACTCCAGGGGATTTGGCCTTAGGACTGCTGGTGAAACCAGGCCGTAATACCATCAGCTAAAGCCCGAACTAATTTATCCTGCTCCTGGGCATTTGTCACCCATTCAAACTCCTGGGGATTGATCATAAAACCTAATTCTAGTAACACAGAAGGGGTCGTATGGGGACGAGCCAACGCCAAATTACTCCAATAGATACCGTAGGAAGGACGATTCAGTTTTTTGACTAAATAGGTTTGTAAAAAGGTTGCTAAATTTTCGGCTTGGGGTTGATACCAAAAAGCACTCAATCCCTTTGTTTTAATGGGATCGCCGCCATCGGGCAATGAATTATAGTGAATAGAAACCGCGATCGCCGGCTTAAGAGTATTAATTTGTCTCACCCGTTCCTGCAAAGACACATCCTGATCCGTTTCCCGTGTGAGATAGACTGTTGCTCCCCGTTGCCGCAATAAAGGAGCTAGTTTTTGAGCAATCAAAAGATTAATTGCCTTCTCAGGATAACCATTCGGGCCGATCGCGCCCGATTCTTGACCGCCATGACCTGGATCTAACAAAATACTAATGCCCTGAAGAGATTGGGGATCTTGACTCAAAGTCGGTGGATAACGCAGAGAAAGAATTAAACTCGTTCCCTCATAGCGCAGATCATAGCCCCATTGTTGTTTCGATTTAAAATGAAAGGTGTATTTAATTTGATTCGGTTGAATCTGTTGCCAGTCTAAACGCTCAATAATCGGATCATTATCCAGGCGAATCGTATCGGTTTGGGCAGTGGTATTATAAAGAATTAAACTTAATTTATCATCTTCCTGTTTAACCGTAATCGGAACGGGAACCTGAAGCGGAAAAATAATTTCAGTTGCAGTGGGCAGAGGACGATAATTAATGCTGCGAATTAGGCTTTGAGGGAGAGCTTGGCCCGCTAAAACTTTAGTTTCTGCACTGTTAATCCAGGCTCCATAATCTAATCGTAACCATTCTCCCTCGGTTCCAGTCACACTGGCTTGGGTTCCCTGGGGCAAAGGGGTTAAACGGGAATGATCGGTCGTGGGGCCGGTGCGAGCAACCCCTGGATCGGCTGTCACCGCGATCGCCGCCAACTGATTGGGGTCAAGAATCGTCACCGTACCATCACTTGTGGCCGTAGTTGTCTGCTCATTGACTTGTAGTTGAAAAAGGGGCTTACCTAAATTTCCCAATTGCGAAAATCTGGCGCAACCTTGATATTGGGTGACAGGGGCGACAATGGGCTGATTATTGCCATTTAAAACCGCATTATTGGGGGGTAATTGAACCGTTTTATCCTGGGGCTGGAGATTAATGGTTTGCCCCCCTATTTGTACTGTTACTATTGCCGGATTAGGAGCTACTGCACTAAAACAAATAGGTTCCTGGGGAAGGCGGCTAATACTGCGATTCGGGACGAGGGAATTGGGCGCAAAACCCAGAACATTGGGTAGGGTAGGGGTATTACTATTACGAATAATCGTGCGTTTTATCTCTTGATTTTTATAACGCAGTGTGATCTGATTTGTCCCTAACTGTAGGGGAATGATGGCAGCAAAATAACCAGAGGGACTTTGCTCAACGGGTTGCTGATTAATCAAGACAGGAGCATCAGGTTGGGCAGAACCGATCAGAAAAATTTGGTTGGCGGTGGTTTGATGTTGATCGGGGGGATAGGCTAAAAAAAGAGCTTTTTCCGATTGGGACATAACAATACTTGTCTGGGTAGTCAGTAGAACCAGACTGAGGGGAATAACTGCAAACCCTTTAAACATTTCTTTCTTCCACCGTTTTC
>JAYKJI010000431.1:0-15257 GCA_035285405.1 Snowella sp.
CAAGTTGTGGATCGCCTTTTAGACCGCTTAAGCGAAATCATCCCATCGCATGAATCTCATCTATCCCTTGCTATACAAGGGTTTTAAGTATTTTGGTAAATGTGCTACCCCCCTGAACGCTTACCCCAAAGCTATGGTTCCCATCATAATTGGCTTGCTCTGGGGAGATGGTCTCTCCAAAGTAAAAGGGGGTTGTTGTCCCTGCTCGACAACCATATTCCCATTCGGCTTCTGTTGGCAAACGAAATTCTTTCCCTGTAATTTCTTTCAGCTTTTGACAAAAGGCTTTTGCATCATTCCAAGTTACAGACTCAACAGGATTTTTAGGATTGTCTTTAAAATATGAGGGATTGTTTCCTATAACGGCTTGATATTGCTCTTGAGTAACAGGGTATTTCCCTAGATAGTATTCTCGTAAAGTTACCCGATGTTGCGGTTTTTCACTATCATAGGCACTCGGATCATTATCCGCAGAACCCATTAAAAAACTACCCGCAGGGATTTTAATCATTTCTAATTCCACACCACCAGGAAGCATAATAGTCAGAACTGGGGGATTTTCTGAGTTAAGGGCTGATAAAACCTGTTGGGCTGTCCAACGTTGTTGACGATCAACTTGTAAACACCCTTGAACGATCTTCCGCCAAGGTTGCTCTAAATCATCCCAATTGAGATTATCAAATTGACCCTTTTTAATTTTGTCATCTAACTCCTGTGACGTTTCAAATCGGATTGGGTACTTATCTGTCAATAGCATCACTACAATAATTCCCAATGACCACATATCCCAACTAGAAGAAATAATACCCTGATAGCTTTCTGGAGGAGAATAGGCTTTAGTTCCTAAAGAAAAGTTCATTGTTTCCATATAACTTCGTTGAGGATCAAGACCACGAACTAAACCATAGTCTCCAATCTTCCAATTATTCTTAACCCTCAAAATATTAGCAGGTTTAAGGTCTAAATGGATATGCTCTTTTTCGTGTAAATAAACTAATCCTGCCGCAATATCTTTAACAATATTTTTAACTTCTTCTTTTGAAAAATTCTTCTTTGCTAATCTATTATCTAAAGTTTCTTCTGCCAACTCCATTAATAGATAGAGAAAAGAGATAGATGGCTTTTCAATTTTTGCTTCTCCTGCATCATGGCACTTGATCAAATTAGGATGATCAAAACTTAGAGCAACCTGTAGCTCTCGCAATTGGTAGCTTACCAATTCAGGTTGATTAATAAAAATTATCTTCGTTGCTAAGGTTCTTAAAACTGTATCTCGAACCACTTGATCCGTCCGAAAAACGCCGCCAAATGTCCCTGCCCCTAGCACTTGCTGGAGATAATATTGATCTTTGATAACCTGTCCCTCCAACATTCCCCAAAGCGGCGCAGCAAACATAACTTTTACTCCTTAAAACTTAATGTATTATGTCCTGAAGATCGCCCCCTAAATCCCCTAATACTGGGGGACTTTGAACTCTCTATAAATTCCGATCTCCCCCAAAAATTGGGGGGCTGGGGGGGCAAAATTAGCTTAAATACCATGTTACAATATCGGTACGCAATGCTGTACATCAACCATGAATACCTTTACTGCTACCCAAGCCCGTAGCCAGCTTTTTCGACTAATGGACGAAATTGCCGAAAATCATCAACCTGTTCTCATTACAGGCAAACGTCATAATGCCATCTTATTAAGCCAGGAAGATTGGGAATCCATACAAGAAACATTGTACTTACTATCTATTCCAGGCATGAGAGAATCTATCCAAACAGGAATAGCTACGCCGATTAGCGAATGTGAAACGGAGTTAGATTGGTGAATTGGCAATTAGTTTATACAAAACAGGCTCAAAAAGATGCTAGGAAAATTGCTTCAGCAGGCTTAAAACCTAAAGTTGTATTGCTGTTAGAATTGATTGCTCAAAATCCCTATACTAATCCTCCTCCCTATGAGAAATTAATTGGTGATTTGACAGGAGCCTATTCAAGACGAATTAATATTCAACATCGTTTAGTTTATCAGGTGATGGAAACAGAAAAAACAGTCAAGATTTTACGAATGTGGAGTCATTACGAATGATCAGAAAGTAGGGAAAAGCTTTAAGTTTTTATTCTCTAACCACCAAATGATAACTGGGGTTAAATCCTAGCGATAAAGCCTTACCCATCAAAAGATTCAAATCAGGATAATGTTCAAATAACCAACGATTGAGCGGACGCTCCACTAGACTTTCCAAGAGACTTTTAATGCGTCGTCCTCCAAACAATAAATTTTCTTGTTGTTCCATGATGGTGTTTAATCCCTCGATAATTGAAGGCTCAAAGGTTAATTTCAATTGATATTTGTCCCAAGCCGATTCGCTCAGTTGCCGTAAAAACTTGTTACCAATACCCGCTACATAATTGGGACGTAATAAATCAAAAACCACCACATTATCGCCTAAACGATTTAACAACTCAGCGCGACCAATGCGACTGGTAAAATACCATTTCACTTCCTCTTGAAAATGAGATTGCACTTGTTCATAACTGAAATTTTCAACCCCTTCCGCTTGCACCTGATTCATAATACCTGGACGAATTACTGTTCCTGTTTGTGGATCACTGAGGTCTGAAGCTCCGATATTACTGGTAAAAATAATTACCGTTTGATTAAAATAAGCTGTTTGTCCTTTGCCATCAGTAAGACGACCATCTTCGAGAATTTGTAAGAATTTATCCAGTATCTTGGGATGGGCTTTTTCAATTTCATCACAGAGTAAAATACGATAGGGACGTTCCAAAATTTTATTGGTTAATTGTCCCCCTTCCTCATAGCCCACAAAACCAGGAGGCGCACCTGCTAACTTTTCTGCCGCGTGTTCTTCCTTGTATTCACTCATATCAAAGCGTAAAAAAGCTTCCTCATCTCCGAAAATTAAACGACTGAGGGATTTAGCTAATTCCGTTTTACCGACTCCCGTTGGCCCCCCAAAGAAAAAGACTCCTTTGGGTTTGCTATTGCGGCCACTGACCTGACTCATACTGATACCCACTTTGGCATTGGTTAACATATTGGTTACGGCTTCAACGGCATGGTTTTGTCCCAGAACAGAACGGGTTAGTTGTTCCCTCGCTTGGCTAATTTTTTCAGCATTAATCTGTTCAAAGGGTTCTTCTTTTTGCCCAAATTTATAGAAATCTACTAATTTGATTAGCTCTTTTTGGCTGAGGGGCAGTTTTTCACGGTGGGAAGTATGGCGTAGGGCTTCCAATTCTAAGGTCTGAAAACCATCGGTCAATTCTGCAAAATCCTCCGCTAGACTCGCTAATTCCGAGGCATCGGGACGGGCTTGTTGGCCGCGATAAAATCCTTCTCGCCCAAAGCGCAGAATGAATTGTTTGCGTTCTTCTTTGTTGGGACGGGTTACTTGGATAATGCTGACGTGGGGATTGTTGGCATGAAACCAGACAGGAACCCGATTGAGGTCACTGGCAAGAATAATCAGGGTGTTGCGATAACCCGTTAAATTGCCTTCTCGGACGATCGCCGCTTCTAGGGTACACTTTTTCAATAAAATCAGGGCATTGCGTTCTTCAGTGGGATAGCGATCGCCGTCGGTGGTGAGCATATCGCCGAGATCAATGACGGTGGCGGTAGGAATTTTTTCCTGTTTGACGACTACCCGCAGATTCCCAAAAGCCTCTTCAGGAATAATGCGTTGATTGACTTGACGGGGGACGTTGGCGGCAGGGCTACGGCGTGGGGGAGGAGAGAGGGGAGAGGGGGAGACTGGGGGATTGGGAGAGACGGGGTTGGGGTGTAGGGCTTGTTGGGTGAGGCGATCGAATTCTGTCCGCATGGTTTCCTGGGCAAAGGTGGAGCCATCTATGGGGTCATAACGGGAAATGAGACCGAAACCTAAGTCTTGAAAGTAGGTTTGCAAAAAGTCTTGAATGCCGAGATAGGCTCCTCGCCAGAGAAATTGATCGTGGATATTGCCATAGAGAATGAGATGGCGGCGGCGATAAAGTTGTTTTTCAAAGTCCTGTATCCAACGGGCGGAAATGAGGCGATCGCTGGTCATTGTCGGGTTCCTCTTGATGTTGTTTTCACTGTATCAAGGGGGTTAGGGCGATCGGAATGGCAAGGAGATGGAGATTAGCTGGAATTTGGCTGGAATTTTAAAGGACTGTGTTGCTACAGTAGTTCTTGGATCGCAAAGATTAACATTTCCTCGGCTTTACTGATAATATCCTCAGCATCTTCCTGGGTAATTTCTATGTCCAAACTATAATCTCCAGCCGTTCTCAATTTTTCAGCTTCAATTAAATGACGATGGTAATGTTTGGGAACTTTCCCTGTTTTCGCAAAGTATTTACCAAAAGCAGCAATTACGCCTGAATGTTTAGAAAAGGAAAGATTTTCGGTTTCTAAAAATGCTGTAGCAATATAAAACATGGCATAATAGGCACGGGAAACTGCAAAATCAGGGGAGCCTAATTCGTTAATATTTTTGGCAATATCTAAACTTTTACGAGCTTTTTCTAGGAGTTTTTGAGACACGGAATTCATAAAACCATACCTTCTTGATGAATATTGCGATAAAAGGCACTATTTTCAGTATTCCATTTTTCTAGGGTTGTAAAGCAACAGGTGATTAAAATATCATTTTCTAAGCATAGTTCACTAATATATTCACTGATTTTCTGAATTTCTTGATAGTAAGCAAAGGGCTTTCTTAAAACGATTAAAATATCAAAATCGGATTCTGGAGTTTCATCTCCCCTTACCTGAGAACCAAAAAGAATAATTTTCTCCAGTTGATTTTGGTAAACTTCAGATAAGTAGAGTTTTAGTTGATTTAAGACTGAGTTTTTTGGGATAGATTTGAGCATGGGTAAAAGTTTAAATTTCAAGATACAGTGATTTTTATGAGAGCATTTAAAATAATTTATATTAATTGTTTTCAGTCTTCCAATTTTCTTAGTCGCCATGTCTCCCCATCGCAAAAGGGAGCCTAGAGAGAGAAGAGAACTAAGCGAAAACCGAAGTCGCCGCTGCACCCGAAATCCGCATTGTCCCAGTTTCGATTTGCCGAACGACAGTCCCACGGAAGGAAGTCAAACCAAGAACCGCCGCGCAGAACATGACGGGACTCATTACTAGATGACCATATAATGCTGCCATCCTGTTTTAGGTTCTCTGGTTTTTCCTTATAGTTCTCATGCCAACTATCTTCGCACCATTCCCACACGTTGCCGTGCATATCATACAGTCCCCACTGATTGGGGTCTTTCTCTCCGATGGGGTGAGATTGAGAGTTGTTATTTTTGAGTTTTTCCCAATACTTTGACCCATCTGGTTCATCTATCCATAGCTTTTCACTATTCAAACGAATTTTTCCCGAATTGTCTCCATACCAGGCATAGTTTCCCAGTTGGCTTTCATCATCCCCAAAATAATAACGGCTTTGTGTCCCTGCTCGACAGCCATATTCCCATTCTGCTTCTGTTGGTAAGCGTACCTTTTCCCCTGTTTTTTCATACACTTTTTGACAGAAGGTTTTTGTATCATTCCAACTCACGTTTTCAACGGGATTTTTAGGATTGTCTTTAAAGTGTGAGGGATTATTACCCATGACTGCTTGATATTGCTCTTGAGTAACAGGATATTTCCCTAGATAATATTCCTGTAATGTTACTCGATGTTGAGGTAATTCACAGTTATACCAATCTGTTGAATATTCTTTATTTAACCGTTTTACTTCTGTTTCAGCACTTCCCATCAAAAAACTACCCGCAGGAATTTTGACCATCTCTAATTTGATGTTATTAGGCAAGTCTAGGATGAGGACTTGGGGATTGGGAGAGGGAGAGGCTTGGGGAGTTGCGAATTGAATTACAGGAGGTTGTAGGGGTTTTAAAACTTGTTGCGCTGTCCAGCGATCTCTTGGTTCTTTGATTAAACAACCTGTCACAATTTCCCGAAAGGGTGAGCCTAAATTTTCTGATAAAATTGGCTCTTGACTTAATACCATTTGAATTAATTCTGGAACGATATTGCTGGGAAAAGGATGCTGATTGCTCAACAAATCATGGATCATTACTCCCAATGACCATAAATCCCAAGCCGATGAAATTCTGCCACCGTAGGATTCAGGAGGCATATAAGCAATCGTGCCAATTTGTTGACTCGGATTCGTATAGGTACTGGTTCCATCCTGTAAGGAACGAGCAATACCAAAATCTGCCAATTTCCAATTTTCTCCTACCCGTAAAATATTGGCAGGCTTTAAATCTCGATGAATAATTCCCTGACCATGAATATAAGCCAAACCATCCGCTAAATGTTGAACCAAAGTGCTGACAAATTCCACCGCTAAAGGAGGCTTACTCACCTTAAGATAACTCTCCAAAGAATCATCTGCTAATTCCATCACTAGCCCAATACATAAATCCCCATTTACATCTCCCTGTTCACAGGTAATGCCATTAATTAAATGAGGATGTCTGAGCCGTACTGCTAACTGCAATTCCTCAATTTGTTGATCTAATCGCTCCAGATCCACGATCACAATCTTAATCGCAACGGTTTGCATTACACGCTCTGCCAGCATCTCATCGGCTCTAAAGACGGCTCCATAGGCTCCACAACCGATAAATTCCTTGAGGAGATATTTCGAGCCAAACCAGGTTTCCTGATCTTTCTCTTGATCTTTCTTAATAATCTTTTGCCAATAACTTGCAGGGTACATAGGGGCGTTGGGGAGATTAGGGGGATGAGGGGAGGGGGAGATTGGGGAGATTGGGGAGATTGGGAGATTGGGAGATTGGGGGACTGGGAGATGGGGGGACTGGGGGTTAGAGGAGCCAGTTTTTGGGGTTTTTGATCATGGTGACGAGGCTGCCGAGAATTTGATTGTATTGGGCATAAAGTTGTCTGCCTGTTTCAATGTCTAAGTAGCCACATTTAACAGCGAATTTTAACCACACCTGGACTTCAGCAGCTTCGGCTTCACTATCATTTAATTTAGCGATAAATGCCGCTTGATAACGTCTTTTTCTCCAAGCTTCGGCTAGATTGGCACAAACGGAACGGGAGGAGCGACGGATTTGATCGGTTAAAGAATAGCGTTCTTCAATGGGGAACTGTTTAGATAGTTCAAAAATGGCGATCGCGGCCTCAAAAGCCATTTGATAGACTCTTAAATCTTCATGGGTTTTGATTTTTTGAGGCTGTTCATAATCCATTGAAGGTGTCTCCTAATCTCCCTGTCTCTCAGTCTCCCTATTCTCCCTTACGATCGCCGTACCGAATGGCCCTGAGTCTGGGGTAAACTATCCGCTTGACGTAATTGCCGATGGGGGTCTTTCCCTTCCCAATCCAAAGCACCCATCTGTACTCCAAATTGAGCCGCTAGGACTTCGTGCATCTCAATGATCACCTGTTCCGCTTCATCACAAATGGGAGCCGAGCCACCTCCCACTGCTGCAACCGTTTGTTTACTGTAACCCTCCACATCGTAGAAAACCTCCCCTTCCACAGGGACACTGACGCTGACACCCTTGCCTGAATTGGTTGCTGCTCCCAGAATAATGGCACTGGCAGGATGATCCGCCTGTTCAGGTTGACGATAAACAATACTGAAACCCATTTCCTGCAAACTTTCGGCGATACTGTCGGCAATATAATCCCGTTGATCAGCCTTCAATTGTGCCGCATTAGCCGTTGCAATGATTTGAGCTTGACTGGTTTGAACTTGGGCTAGAAATACCTCCGTTTGTGCGAATTGCTCCTGCTGAATTGCCTTTTCTGCCTGCTGTTGCACCTTAATCAATGCCCAAACCTCCGCTTCCTGCCATAGCATTACCACTGGGTCAGCCTGAAGACCCGCGATCAACCTTTGCAGTTGGGCCAATTCCTGTTCTGCTTGGGCTTTTTCCGCTAACCAAGTTTGTTTAAGAGCTTGTACCTTGTCCAGATAGGCCGCGATCGCCAATTGACAATCCTTGAGAGAGGGGCGCACCGTATCGGGATGACCCTGGGCAATCAAACCTTTCACCTGGGTGAGGGACTGCTGCACAAAGCGTAACCCTCACCCATCAAACTTTTGAGCATCAGCCAACCGTTGGGCTAAACGGTGATCGCAGTCTTCTAGGGCCAGCTTTTGGCGATCGAGTTCCTGTTGACGGAGCTTCTCCTGTTCAGCGTACCATTTCTGGTGTTTAGCTTCTTCCCAAACCCGTTGCAATTGTTGAATTTCAGTTGTAAGATTGGCAAATTGGTAGGCAACACTAACCCTTTGAATTTGTTGTTGTAAACTTTGACCCTTTTGTTGTAATTCTTGGCGATCGCCTGCATAAATCAGGTCTGATTGTTGGTTAATCTGGGTCAGCAAAGTTTGTAATTGGGCTGTGACTCGTTGGCGTTCAGCCTCTAATTGTCGTTGGCGTTCTCGTTCTTCCGCTTCCTGACGACGACGGGCTTCTTCTTCCGCTTTACGACGGCGATCGCTTTCTAATTTGGCTTGACGTTGGCGATCGAGTTCGGCACGACTATACTTCGGACTTCCGCTCATGGTGTGACATTCCTTTACTGGGGGATAGTTTCAGCATAGGGAAAGCCTTTAGAGAAAGGAATTGCAAAGACCTGACAGTTATCTGGAATTTAGCTGGAATTTTCGGCGATCAACTCTCCCCCTTTTTAAGCTACTGTGTACACACATCTTGCCCTAAACCTCATAGCCCCCCAACTTTGCGGGGAGATCGGAATCTTTCTGAGTTCTAAGTCCCCCAGAATTGGGGGATTTAGGGGGCTTAAAAATCTCGAAGTCAAAACCAAAGACTTGTGTGTACACAGTAGCCTTTTTAAGGGGAGTTGAGGGGAATCAATCACAAAATCTATTGTAAATTTAGTTGTAACCAGTGAATGATTTATAGCGTTTTCAGCAATGATGGAATCATAAGAATGCTTATACAGCAAGGATTTGAGAGCCATTTTTATACCTCACCAAGGTAAAAACTGCTATATCTTTAGACAACTTTTAACAAGAATTATAATAGAATGGAATTTGAATGGGACGAGAATAAAAATAGACAAAATCTTCAAAAGCATGGAATTAGTTTTGAAGAAGCTCAAGAAATCTTTAATGGTATTGTCTTTACGTCTATTGATGAGCGATATGATTACTATGATTATGAGGAAATTCGAGAAGTTAGTATTGGTGCAATTGAGGGTCTTGTGATTATCACCGTTGCTCATACCACCAGAGATAACAAAATTCGCCTAATTTCCGCTCGAAAAGCTACTCCAAAAGAAAGGAAAACCTATTATGCCTATCTCGCCCAATCGTCTTAAAGAATTACAAGCAATTCCTGACACAGCAATTGACACATCAGATATTCCTGAACTTGATGAACATTTTTGGGAAAAAGCCTTGATGGTCAGACCTGATGGTCAAAAAGCTGTTTTGGTTAACTTGGATCAGGATATTATTGATTGGTTTAAAAATCAAAAAAAAGATCATCAATATTTAATTAATGCTGCTATTCGAGCTTATATTAAACATGAATCATTGAGTAATTTCTTATGAATATTAATGTTTCTATCCTTGATCAACGTTTAGCTTCCGTCGTTGAAGAAATTCGCCAACAAGCGGCGGAAGAATTGCGTATTACCGACCCAGGTAGGCTCAAATCTTTAGCTTTTGTCTATTTTTGTGTCAAAACCATTTTGGATTTAGACAATGATCTTGCTTTTGATTGCTTAACGGAAGGCGGTGGAGATTTTGGCGTAGATGCAATCCATATTTCGGAAGAATATGATGGTGAATTTACCGTCAGTTTATTTCAGGGAAAATATAAAAATAACTTAGAAGGCAATGCTAATTTCCCCGAAGAAGGAATAACCGCTTTAATCAATGCCATTCGTTTTTTATTCGATCCGACTGCCAAATTAGACTATATTAATCCCCGTTTATTAACGAAAGTTGAAGAAGCCCGTAGTCTCATTCGAGATGGTTATATTCCCAAAATTCGAGCTTTAGCCTGTAACAATGGCCTAGAGTGGAATGCCGCCGCCCAGGAAGCGATTGATCGAGCAGATTTCGGAGAACAAGCTACCTGGGAACACGTCAATCCTGATCGTTTAGTTAAAATTCTTCAAGCCTCCAAACCTGTTAATGATCATCTCCAACTCAGTGGGCAAGCTGTGGTTGAAGACATGAATTTTAGTCGGGTATTAGTGGGGAGAGTTGCGGTTACAGAAATTGCAGCTCTGATTGAACGACATGGAGAGCGTTTATTAGAAAGAAATATTCGTCGTTATTTGGGGTTACAAGGGAATCGAGTTAATGAAGGCATTCGCAATACTTTAATGAATGAGGAGAAAAGTAATTTTTATTTTTACAATAATGGCATTACCTTGATTTGCGATAAATTTTCCTATAACGCCCTTCAAAATGGTGACTATAAGGTGCGAGTAGAAAACCTTCAAATTATCAATGGTGGTCAAACTTGTATGACCATTTTTAGAACCTTACAAGAGCCAAATTTATTAAATTTGTTTCAGCAAAATTCCCAAGCCTATGTTTTATTGCGACTCTATCAATTACCCAGTGATAATGAGGATTTAGTCCAAAAAATTACCTATGCAACCAATAGTCAAAATCCAGTAGATTTAAAGGATTTACGCGCTAATGATGAGCGTCAACAAAGATTAGAAATTGATCTCCAGCAATTGGGGTTTATTTATCGTCGTAAACGCTCTGATTCGAGTCTTAAATCTACGGATATAACCGCAGGAGTAGCGGCAGAAGCGGTGTTAGCCATTTGGCGAGAAAAGCCCCATCAAGCGAAGTTTTTTACCCGTGAACATTTCGGTAAACTCTACGACTTTATTTTTACGAATCAGCTTAATGGCACTCAGGTTGTAATTGCGGTTTATTTATATCGAATGGCTGAGAATCGGCGTAAGCGACCAGAGGTAAATGATCCTGATTTTGTGCGTTATGCTTCCTGTTTTATTGCCATGCAAATGGGGCGACGGCTATTAAGTTCAATGGGGATTAATCTTAATGATTTGAATCATCGCTATTTTGAGGAAGGCCATCGTTTAATTCAAGAGAAGGGAGACGATTTGTTTAATGGAGCAGTGAAGGATGTTCAGTTCGCATTGAATAGTTTATATGGAGGACAAGCAGTTTCTTTACAGCAGCTTTCGGCAACTTTTCGGCGGGGAGATTTAATTGAAAAGCTTCAGGCGATCGCCGTTTAGGAGAATTTAAGGTAGGGGTTTGGTTTCCAAATCCAGACATAATTTAAGGAACCGCATAATCGCCGTTTAGGAGAATTTAAGGTAGGGGTTTGGTTTCCAAATCCAGACATAATCTAAGAAACTACTGATAAATATCTTTACGATGACCAATCTTGATAACTATAATAATCAGTTCAGCATCTTGAATGCTATAGATCACTCGATAATCTTTAGAGACTCGAATACGATAATAAGAAGGTGAACCTTTCAGTTTTTTACAACCATCGGGTCTTGGTTGTTCTGCCAAAGTCTCAATAGTAGAAATGATTGTTTTTTGCAAGCTAGGTGATAATTTTCGTAATTGACGTAAAGCAGCAGGTTTAAAATTAACAGAATAAGACATTATAACCCCAGTTCTTTTTTTACATCAGCTAAGGAAATCAGACCCTCTTCTGCGAGTGCTGCTTCGACATCTTTTAGGTCTTCTTCGTCTTCTTTTTGCTCCAATTTATCGCGTAGAAATAACGCAAAGTCTAAAACTTCTTGACTGATAGCTTCAGGAAGCTCATCAAGGGTTTGTAGGAGAAGGGCTTTTGTGTTCATACTGATTTTCTAAAAGACTAATTTTATTTTAGCCTGTTAAGGTAGGGGTTTGGTTTCCAAATCCAGACATAATTTAAGAAACTGCATAATTGGTATATTGGCGACGATGGGGGGCTTGAAAACCCAGAACAATATCCGTTTTAGGGACACCCAATGCCACTAATTCTTGAGCAATATCAATTTCAGTGCCATTATATTGAAGCCAAATTTTATCATTTTTGATGTCCAGATGAAGAACGCAACCATAGACCCGTTTACCATTTTCCCAACCAACATTAACCACTTGATAATGATCCCGTTTTAGATCAAAGATGGCTTGGGATTCAATATTCTCATCAGAACGGCGATCGCTGTAATCTCCGAGAATTTTTTGAATTATTTCACGGTAAAAATTTAGCTTATCCATTGGACAATAATTTTCTTAGTTAATCAATAAGTTACAAATTTAAACAAGTTCCCTTTTTTATTGCCCCCCTTAATAAGGGGGGTTGGGGGGATCAAGACAGCGTAAGAATTGCACCAGTTTGTGTGTAATAGATATCCGTTGAAGGAGATAATGTAGGGGTTTGGTTTCCAAATCCATTTCATATTCATCACCAATCAAACCAATCCGTAATAAAAATCATTAAATTTGTGTTTCTATATTACGGGGGAAAGACCAAGATCAAGAACCTGGAGACCAAGCTCCTAGACAGACCCAAGAGCAAGCCGAAAACCGATGCAGTTGTTCCAGCGATCCGCATTGTTCCTGCTCCGAACTGCCGAACGACAATCCTTCGGAGTGCTGTCAAAAGTACCACCGCGCAGTACACGACGATGCTCATTGCTAGATGACCATATAATGCTTCCGTTTTGTCTTAGCGTCTCTGGTTTTTCCTTATAGTTCTCATGCCAACTATCTTCGCACCATTCACACACGTTGCTGTGCATATCATACAGTCCAAATTTGTTGGCGGGGAAACTTCCCACTGGCGTTGTTTTTTGCCGACAGATGCCTTTTTCCCCTTGCCCAAAGGTATAGTTCCCATGATAATTGGCTTGCTCTGTAGAGATCGTTTCTCCAAAATAAAACGGGGTTGTTGTTCCTGCTCGACAACCATATTCCCATTCTGCTTCTGTTGCTAAACGGACTTTTTGCCCTGTTATTTCATACACCTCTTGACAGAAGGCTTTCGCATCATTCCAACTCACAGTTTCAACAGGATTTTTCGGATTATCTTTAAAATATGAGGGATTATTGCCCATTACTGCTTGATATTGTTCTTGAGTGACGGGATATTTCCCTAAATAATATTCCTGTAAAGTGACTCGATGTTGAGACAATTCACAGTTATGCCAATCTGTTGAATATTCTTGATTTAACCGTTTTACTTCTGCCTCAGTGCTTCCCATCAGAAAACTACCCGCAGGAATTTTGATCATTTCTAATTTGACGTTGCCAGGTAGGTTTAGAGTTAGGACTTGGGGACTGGCGGAGATTGCGGGACGAGGAGAGGGGGAGACTTGGGGAGTTGCAAATTGAATAACGGGGGGTTGTAAGGCTGATAAAACCTGGTTCGCAGTCCAACGGCGTTGGCGATCTTTTTGTAAACATCCCAAAATAATCGGCTTAAACTCATCGGGTAAAGAAGGCAAATTTAACTCACAATTCATCACCCGCTTTAATAACTGCGTCGGTTCATTAAATTGATAGGGAAGCCTATTCGTTACCATCTGCACCAACATAATCCCCAATGACCACATATCCCAAGCCGCAGAAATATTTCCCTCAAAAGCTTCAGGCGGCATATAAGCAATGGTTCCAATCGGGTTAGACGTTTGGGCATAACTGCGACTATCCAATCGCTTCACTAAACCAAAATCAGACAACTTCCAACGATTTTTAGCCCGTAAAATATTGGCAGGTTTCAAATCTCGATGTACCTGTTTTTGACCATGTAAATAAGCCAAAGCCGACACCACTTCCGTCAAAATTTGGCGAATCTCGGAAGACTGAAAATTGCCCTGTTCAAAGCGGCGATCTAAACTACTTTCTGCCAATTCCATCGCCAAATAAAGCATTTCTGTGTTGAGAATCGTACATTCTCCTGCCGAATAACTCCGAATCAGATGCTCATGCTCCAAATTAGCGGCAGCTATCAATTCCTCTAACTGTTGAGGACTATTCCCAGGAATAATCTTAATCGCCAACTGTCTCAACACCTGATCCCGTACCACTTCACTGGCCCGAAAAACACCACCAAAACCCCCCGCCCCCAAAAGCGTTTCCAAATGATACTGGCCAATTTGCTGACCCTGCATCATGCCAAATAACAGCGCATTCATGTTCATTGTCTAAGCCCTCAATAAAATACCTTTAGTTTGTAACTTGGCCTCAAAAGCCTCCCGAAAGCCTACTTGCTCAGGTACTCCTGTAAAATAGAGTTCTCGTTCCGTACTCGAAACAAACTCCAATCCTGCCGACACATCCCCCCTTCCCAGAGTCTCAGCCAAAACAGTACGATAACGTTCCGTTAATAAATGCAAACCCTGATTACTTGAGCCTCGCCACAGCAAATTTCCATGCTGATTTTGACTATACAGACCATCAATCAGTAGATCAATCCGACTTAATAAAGCTTTTTGGGCAACCGTCCCCTGGGTCTCTAACCTCTGCCTGGCATAACCCGTATAACAAACTACCCCTAAATCCCGTTCCTGTCGTACTCTATCCACCAACTCGGTCAGAGCATCTGCCTGTAACATCGGCTCACCCCCCGAAAAAGTAATACCCTCAATCTCTGACTGCCCCAAAATCCAAGTCTGTAAATCCTCCAGGGAAACCAACTCCCCCGCCGTTTTTGACCAGGACTCAGGCACAATGCAACCGCGACAACCCCAATCACAACCCTGTACCCAAATAACCGCCCGTTGGTACGGCCCCAAAACCCTGACAGACGACTGCCGACGAAAAATTCTTAGCTGCTTCGACTTAGTTGAACTCATTAGTTCGCTCCTTAATAATGTAATGTAACGTTGCCCCCCTTTTTAAGGGGGGTTGGGGGGATCAAGTTCCAGTAAGGATTTTAGACACTTATGTGTAATGGATAGCCTTATCAAGGGGAGTTAGGGGGATCAACTCACCACAAGAGTTTCAGAACTTGTTTTGCAATGGGTTGTCTTAAAGAAGTGCTAAAACTCAGTAATCCTAACCATGCCTTTCAGCCTATCAAGTCCCCACCACAAGCGACATAGTAAACACCTGGAAAATAGCTGGAAACTATCTGGAAATTGCTACGGCTCCCCATTAATCCGTAACCGTTCAGGGGGTAATCAAGAAAATGCTCCACATGGAATTGGACGGAATCACGATGAAAAAGTAGTTGTAATTGATTTCATTGCAATAATTCTGAGTAGCAAAAGTCCTATGTCAAGTTGT
>JAYKJI010000432.1:0-15623 GCA_035285405.1 Snowella sp.
TCTCCCTATTTTAGCAACATGGCTAATATGGCCAAACAATTCTCCGAAAATGGGGCTGATGCCTTGGTTTTGTTTAATCGTTTTTATCAGCCCGATATTAACCTAGAAACCCTAGATGTTTATCCCCATGTTTTATTGAGCACCCCCCAAGCGATGCGTTTACCGATGCACTGGATTGCCATTTTATATGGTCGTATTAGTGCTGATTTAGCTTCTACCAGTGGCATTCTCCATGCTACTGACGTGTTAAAAATGTTAATGGCTGGTGCAAAAGTGACTCAACTAGTTAGTGTTTTACTTCGTCATGGCATTAATTATATCGGCGTTTTAGAAGAGCAAATTCGTCACTGGATGGAGGAAAATGAGTATGAATCGGTTCAACAAATGCAAGGTAGTATGAGTCAGCTTCATTGTCCTGATCCCACTGCTTTTGAGCGAATTCAGTATATGAAAGCTCTACAAACCTATGCTCCTGTTTGGAAAGCCATTGAGCATTATGAATCGGTTGGTTAATAGTTTGATTCACGGGGAATATCTAATTTTTGTCCTAACCTATTGAATGATTAAGGAGCCTACCTGTTATGTCCAGAAAACGAGTTGGAATTTTAACCAGTGGCGGCGATTGTCCTGGACTAAACGCGGTCATCCGTGCCGTCGTTAAAGCTTCTAGTCTTAAGGGTTGGGATGTATTTGGTATTCCCTATGGAACTGATGGCTTTATTGAGATTGCTCACGGTAAATACCAAGCAGAAGAATTATTATTAACCAAACATGGTTATGCCTTACCTGGAATGTTAAAAGGTTTGGATGTTTTGCAATTTCTCAGTGGTAGTGTATTGGGTTCTCTTAGTAAAGGTCATCCAGAGCATCCAGAAATTGCTGAATCTATTTTAAAAGGCTATCAAACCCTCAAATTAGATGCACTGATTGTCATTGGAGGTGATGGCAGTCTAGATATTATTTATGATTTGGCTCAAAAGGGTAACTGGAATATCATCGCGATCCCTAAAACCATTGATAACGATGTTCCTTTTACCGAGTTAGCTGTCGGCTTTTCTACGGCAGTTGAAATTGTCACTCAAGCCCTTTATGATCTGACCTTTACGGCTGCCAGCCATGAGCGAATTATCATTGTTCAAGTAATGGGAAGGGATGCGGGACATTTAAGTTTAAATTCAGGTATTGCGGGGGGGGCTGATATTATCCTCATTCCGGAAATAACGCCCTATTTAACCCCAGAAGTGGTTAATGGTTGTTGTCATCAACTAGTGAAATTACGTTCTTCTGGCCGCCATTTTGCGCTGATTGTGGTTTCCGAGGGCGTTAGGGATTTAGAAGGCAAGAAAGAAAAGTATATTGGAGACTATTTAGCCGATCAGATTACACAACAAACGAATTATCTTTGTGAGAACCATGATCCCGATTTTTGTGGCATTAGTCAGTTAGATATTCGAGCTACCACCCTGGGACATTTACAACGCAGTGGAACCCCTCTTTCTAGCGATCGCATATTAGCAACGGCCTACGGTGTCAAGGCAGTAGAGTTAATCGCGGAAGAGGCCTATGATCAAGTCGTTATTTGGCGAGATGGTCAGGTGAATAGTTTACCGATGGAACCTGTCATTAAAATGATTAAACAATGCCATGATGAAAATCGCTGTGCTTTTCCCGTTGATCCCAATGGTTTCATGGTGAAAACGGCAAAATCTTTAGGAATTTATTTAGGAGAGTCATAGTGACTCTAGACATTTTAGAAGATCAACACTCTTAACAGCCCAAACCTATATTCCCCTACTTCCTTGTCTCCTCCATCTCCCAGTCCAAAATCGCCCCCACTAGACCAGGTAACGTATATTCCTTCGCCTCTACATCCACTCGACCAAAACACGACAAACAGGTTTTTGAGGTTTGCGGGCCAATTGAAGCGATACAAACATTGGCTAATAATCCCTGGAGAGCTTGCTCTGGGTAGCTTTTTAATTGTTGTTGAACCAAATGCTCAAAATTTTGTACGGTCTTAGAACTTGCAAAAGTCAGAATGTCAATCTGGTGCTCCAACAGTGCTTGCCAGATCGAGACGGGCATGGTTTCAGGACAAGTGGATTGATAGGCGGGAACTTCCACCACTCTGGCCCCCTGTTGACTGAGTTCCTTAACTAACACCTCTCGCCCTCCCGTTTCTACCCTAGGAAATAGAATCGTTTGTTGAGCTAAAAGATCGGGAAAATGGGCAACTAACGCATCGGCCACAAAATCAGGAGGAATAAAATCCGCTTTCAGTCCGTAATTGGCTAAAACAGCAGCCGTCTTTTGGCCAACCACCGCAATGTTAATCCCGTGTAAAGCGCGACTATCCTGTCCCCAATATTGCAAACGTTCAAAGAAAAAGTTAACGCCATTGGCAGAAGTTAATATTAACCACTGAAATTGACTCAAGTTTTGAAGAGCTTGATCTAAGGGTTGCCAATCCGAAGGAGCCTGAATAGTCAGTGTTGGCATTTCTAGCACCGTCCCCCCTTTTTCTATTAATAGATCAGTAAACTGACTGGCCTGTTCAGCCGCCCTGGTTACTAGAATCGTTTTACCTAGCAGGGGTAAGGAAGGAGAGGTTGACATGGTTCTTAAATTAATGACGGAGCCGATCGCAATGACAGCCGGTGAGAGGGATAGATTGGCTGTTTTTTCTACAATATCAGTTAAGTTTCCGATCCAAAATTGTTGATGTCCATAGCCCGCATTTTTGATAATCGCGACGGGAGTCTGGGGACAGCGGCCCTGGGCTAACAGTTTCTGTACAATTTGGGGTAGGGTTTGGCCACCCATGAGAATGACCAGGGTATCCATTCTGGCTAGGGCATTCCAGTCTAAGCGTTCCGGCTCATGGCCTGTGAGTACCACAAAGGCCTGTCCTAAATCTTTATCCGTCAGGGGAATACCGGCCAACAGGGGAGCGGCGATCGCCGAAGATAGACCTGGAATAATTTGGAAGGGACAATTGGCGGCCTGGAGAGCTTGAATTTCAGGGTTAGCCCGGCCAAAAATAAAAGGATCGCCGCCCTTGAGTCTCACCACCTGTTTTCCCGCTAATCCGTAGGACACGAGTAGTTGATTAATTTCCCCTTGGGGTGTACTGGGTAATCCTCCCCTTTTTCCCACGGATTGTAATACACAATGGGAGGGTACTAAGGTCAATAAACTCGGATCAACCAGGGCATCATAAATTAGAACCTCTGCCTGGGTGATGATCCGATGGGCCTGAAGCGTTAAATAGGCGATCGGCCCAATGCCCGCCCCTACCAAATAGACACAACCCTGCTGAGCATTAAAGCGTTTCATCTGTCGGAGCATAAGAACATAACTGGCGATCAGCCGGATTAACCAAAGGATTATGATGCAAATAATCCTGAAGCCACTCACAGCCTTTATTAAGAAGATTATCCAAACTTGCTAACGGCCAAACCTTAGCGGTACCATCCGTCGAGGCAGTGAGTACCCATTGCCCATCAGGACTAAATTCAGCCGTTCTCACCCAACTATGATGGCCTTGAAGCACTACTAATTCTCGTCCTAGACGATCCCACACACGAGCGGTTCCATCCTCCGAGGCCGTCACAATTAATTGACCATCCTGACTCCATTGTACTGAATTAACGATCCCCTGATGGCCGTAAAGCACTGCCAACTCCTGACCATTGCGATTCCACAGCCGAGCGGTTTTATCCGCAGAAGCCGTCGCAATCAATTCTTCATCAGGACTAAACTGAGCTTGATAGAGGGTTCCCTCATGGCCTCCAAAGGTGGTAATGAGTCGGCCCGTCACATCCCAAAGACAAGCCGTATGATCTCCCGATGCGGTCAATACAAACTGATTATTCAGGGTAAATTGAACCCCATAAATAGGACGTTGATGGCCCTGACAGGTTGCAATTTCTCGGCCGACAATGTCCCAGATAATCGCCATTCCATCTCCCGTTGCCGTCACAATAAATTGACCATCAGCACTAAACTCGGCACAATAGACGGCCTCTTCATGTTTACGCAAGACTGCCAAACATTGCCCCGACGTTTGCCAAATCCTGGCGGTTTTATCCTTGGAAGCCGTGAGCAAATATTGACCATTCGGACTAAAACGTACTGTGAGAACAGCCTCTTGATGACCCCGTAGTGTTGCTAGTTTTTTACCTAAAGTATTCCAAAGTTGGGCTGTGTGATCCGCAGAGGCAGTGGCAATCAGGTAGCCGTCAGGGCTAAACTGGGCTTCCCGTACCCATCCCTGATGACCTTCTAGGGTCAGTAATAATTTGCCTTTCTCATCCCATAAACGGGCCGTTTTATCCCTAGAGGCTGTCAGTATCCGCAGACCATTGCGATAAAAATGGGCGGTTCTGACCCAATGACTATGGCCGCGGAGAGTGACAATTCCCTTTTCTGAGAGATTCCACAGTCGGGCTGTATGGTCAGCAGAACTCGTCACAAAGAGACGGCCATTAGGATGGAAGACGGCTTGATAAACTTCTTTTTGATGACTGCGGAGAATAACCAAGGGCTTACCACTCCGACTCCAAAGTCGAATGGTGCTATCGGCTGAGGTACTAACAATCAATTGGCCATTGGGGCTAAAAAGAGCCTCATTAACCGCCTTTTGATGTCCTTGCAAGGTGGCGAGATGTTTCCCTTGAATATCCCAAAGCTGAATCGTTCGATCATTAGAGGTGGTGATAATCGTTTGACCATCAGGACTAAACTGGGCACTTTTCAAGCCTTCCTGATGACCTTGAAAAACCACTAAACTTTTTCCGGTTAAGTCCCAAAGACGAGCGGTACCATCAACAGAAGCCGTGACAATCGTTTTACCGTCCGGGCTAAATTGGGCACTTCTGACCCAGCCTCGATGACCCTGCAAGACGGCAAATTCCTGCCCATTCAGTTGCCATAATCGCGCCGTATGGTCACGGGAAGCCGAAAGTAGATATTGACCATCGGGACTAAACTGAATTGTTCTAATCCAATTTTGATGTCCTTTGGCGAGAGCAACTGGTTCTCCGGCATAATTCCACAAACGAATAGTACTATCTCTCGAAGCTGTGGCCAGCAGATCTAAGGTCGGATGAAACTGAATACTTCTAATCCGGTTATCATGGCCCCGTAAGGTTGTCAAAATTTGTCCCGATTGATCCCAAATTTTAGCTGTCGTATCGACGGAAGCCGTACCAATATAATGTCCGTTTGGACTCCATTGTAGATCGGTAATGGGGGCTTGATGACCTCGCAGAGTTGCATATTTTCGTCCGGCGATCGTCCATAGACGGGCTTTGCCATCGGAGGAACCCGTTAAAAGGTGTTGACCATCAGGACTAAATTGGGAACAGGTCACTGTGGCTCGGTGTTGTAAACGATTACATTCGTAGATTTGATTGAGAATCTGATTCAGAACAAAGACGGGCCCTAAACTGGGATAATCCGCTATTGTAGGAGAATTGATCAGCTGATTTTTCAGTTCTTGCCCACATTTAACAGCAAGTAAAAGAGAGTCTAAGGGTTGGGATTCAAATTGCTTCAGAATAATTGCAGAACGTCGCTCTAGACGCATTCCTTCCAGAAGACGCTGATATTGACTCTCAGCCTTTTCTAGTTTGATCAGTATTTGATCCCTAGCCATGGAAACCCCCATATTTTCTACCAAGGTTGGATCGTTGGGAAGAGAAAAAGAGGGTTCCGTAGGAGACAACAAAGTAGAGAGACCAGATTGACTAATACGAATCGCTTTAGCAAGATTCAGGGTGGTAATTTGATAATGAATCTGGCTATTGATGATCATGGTTTTTACTAAGCCTGATCGCAGTAGAAAAGCCAAAATTTCCTGAAGCCATTCCCCACTAAGATGAGGATGGTTCGCCTGGAGAGAAAGCTGAAGCTCTGTTATCGTCATTAACGGTAGGACAGAAGAAGAAGTATCTTCTGCCAAACAACAGAGACAGGCTTGGATTAATTCACCATGAGTCGCACCGGTGAGAGCCAGAATTCGATGGATGTATGCCTGAAAAAAGTGCTGACTTCCCAGCCTTTGATAGGACTCTAGGGTTGTCAGATTTTGTTCTTCTAATTCACTGCCAATAATCTGTAATTCTAGGGGGTGAAGAGGGAGGTCGTTTTCGGTACAGTCTTGAATTAGGGCATTGACCAGGGGAGTAAAATGGGTTAACTCTCCTCGCAGTAGCAAATCCTGGAAACCGCCCCAAACTTGAGTAACCAGTAGGGGGGGCAGAGATTGATATTGCAGAGGGGGAAGAGAGAAGGGGTAAAGGGACTGAGTTAGTCGGCTAAAAAAGAGGGCGATCGCATCTGGTGAAAGGGAAACAATCACCTTCAGTCGGTTGGATGGTATCTCCGAGGGGGTAAACAGATGGGCTAACCAACGCCAAAAGGGATCTTCGGGAGCCGTTAACAAAAAGGGAAAATCCTCAGAAAAATCGAGAATCAGAAACAGAAAAGGAGTCTCCTCCAGCAAACAGATGAGATCAACTGAGTCTGAAGATTGGCCTTGAAGCTGATAAGCATCGTACTGAGTCTGCCAGTCATCACGCCAAGAGTCTCGATGGGTAAGCGTAATTATTAAAGCCGAGGGCCAGGTTCTGTGTAACCAAGGCTGCCAGGACTGAAGACAAGAACTTTTTCCCGTTTTAGCTTCTCCAGTGAGTAACAAGAGCGAGGATTCCGGCTGATTAAACCATTGATACAAATGGGTGAAGACATCGGCAGTAAATCGTTGGAGCAGGGCAGTCAATTTGCCTAAGTCCCCTTCCGGTTCGATGGGTAAACCGAGGGGTTTAATACCGCCGAAAATCCGTTCTCCACAAAGATATTGCCAGGCTTGATAGTCTTGATCTATGGTCAGAACTTGAACAAAGTTTCCCTGCTGAGAGTAACATTCTCGTAACTCTCTTAAAACAGCTAAGATTAAATCGGTATCTCTTTTTTCTAAGGCGATTTTTCTGGACTTTTCTAATAAATTAATCGCCTCGATCAGATTATTTTCTCCTAAGTGTGATCGCCCACTCAGATAATACAACCAAGCCTCAAAATAGGGTGAGGAAAGTGATTGACGTTCATAAATTTCTAAACCTCGATTTAATGCTTCCTTTGCTTCCGTAAATCGCCACTGTTCTAATAAAGATTCTGCTAAATAGCCATAGGCTTCTGTGAGTTTTTGATTTAATCTATCGGTCGTCCACTGAGGAGAAGATTGATCTGACTGAGAAATTTCTTTGGCCTCTAAGGGCGTAATTTGATAATAGGCAATGAGAAAATGTTCTGAAACCTGTTTCAACTGTTCCCAATTTTCGACACTGCGTAATATTTGGGCAAGCATGGGCAGGGAATCTGCTCTTTCTGGCTGTTCTGACCTAACGTCTAAAATCTCTAAACTTTTTTCTAGATAACTATGGGTTGCTTGCCAAAGAGGATGACTTAAATTCTTTTCATGACGAGCCTGTTGCCACAAATTATAGGTTAAACGTAGATAAACCGTTGGTATCGGTTCTGCCAATGTTGTTGTCTCTTGCGTTAAATAATTTTGATAGCTTTGAACAGCCTGTTTGTATTGTCCCTGCCATTCCTGGGCTAAACCTTGTAAAAAAAGTAATATTTTGTGAAAATTATTCTTCCCAGTATTATCTTCCCTCGAAAAAAGAGATTCTAAACAGTCAAGGTTAGATTGCAATTGTTTTCCCTTTTCCTTGATGGGAATTTGCCAAGAATCTAGCCAATAGTGATTCCATAAATATTGTGTTAAGTCTTTAATTTCCTCTAAGTTAAAAACAAAATTTAACCAGCCAGTTTTTCCTCCCAAAAAAGATAACATATCTCGAAAAATAGGAGTAGTATGGGGTGTCAGGCCAATTAACCAAACAAAATGTTTCTGAGGACAAACTTTTTCCTTAACTTCTGCTAACTTAATTAATGTTTCCTGGGGATTAGGACGATTTTCTAAGCCCAGGATAACGAGTAGAGAATGGTCTTCTTCTCGAAGCGATTGGAGAAAATGTTGGGGTTCAAAACCTAATCCTAGATAAACAATGATGGGTTGACCATATTCTTTCGGTAAACTAGTCTGGATTAAATTAAGGTGAAGATTAGAATGATTACAGACGAAAAAGAAAGCATTATCTCTATCGACTGATGGTTGAATGAAGGCTTCTAACTTGCCCAGTAAGGCCTGATGCTGAGGAAGTAGCCAGGGAAAGTTTTCAGTACGGTGCATGTTATTAGCGTTCCGCCGAAATTAAGCTATCATGTCGCTCAGGAATTCTAAAAATTGCGGATTAGAATTCCAAAAGTAGGTTAATAGGTAAAATTCTACCTGAATCTTCTAAACTTTGGGAAAATATCGCGCTTTAACGCTTAAGGTTCTGTTTAAGGGTTTCTAGTTCATCATCTAATTCCCAACGTTGGAAGGTGCTTTCTAACGGATCCAGGGAACGCTGATAGGGGCTATTGGGTTGACCTTGATTCCAACCAACCGTATCAGAATTAGTGGTTTTCATCGATTCTGTTTTTGCTTGCTCTGCTTTGATTTGTGCCGCTTTTTTCTGTACTTCCTTTTGTCGCTGTTGAATTTGTGCTAACAGTTCCTGGGATTGCTTTAGTTGCTCTGCGACACCGGCTCGCTGCCCCCAAACTTGATTGCCCTGACGCAGGAGACTGGCTTCTCGCTCCTGGGCCGCCTCTGCTAAATCTAGTCGTCCAGCTTGTTTCGCCTTGTCAATGCGAGCGTGCCAAACTTGAATATCCTTGGCTAGGGAAAGAATTTCTTGCTCATATTGATTTTTTTGCTGTTCTAAGCGTTGGCTCAGTTGCCGAGCTTCCTGTTCCTGTTCCCGCAGTTGTTCGAGCAGGGCTTGTAATTCTAAGTGAGGATTATTGCGTAGAAATTCTTCCAGACGGGTTTCTAGAAAACGGCCAAATTCATCAAATACACCCATCCTAATGTTCTCTCTTTGTGATCAAAACTGTTGCCTTAAATCCTAATGTTAATAGAAGTGTAGGCACAAAAAAGCATCAATTGGCCTATAAATCTCTAAAATCGAAATCTCTAAACGTTAAAAATGTTGTCCAACTTCTAGATATCGGGTCTTGCCTTGACGGGATAGTATCGCTTTTTGACTATTCACACCCTTGAGTACCCAACCACTAGCTCCCAAAGGTTCTCCAATTTGAATCCTTTGGGTTAGACCATTCCAGTTAAACAGGGCAGAGGAGCGATCGCCGGCTTCCAAAACACCGACCAGGGAATAAGTGGTTTTACCTGTCACCAAGGGTGAAATATTCGGCGCGATCGCCAGGGACGGGGGCATGGTTGGCAAGGGGGGACGAGGAGGTTGAGGTTGGGTCGCCACCACTGAAGGCGGGGAATAAGGAGGCGCAATCGCCGAGGAAACCTTGGGTGAAGGCACTATCACCTTTGGATTGGGACTCGTAACGCTAGGATAAACAGGATAATAATACTTTTCGACTACTCTAGGAACAGGTGCAGTCGGTGGCAAAGGAGCTGGACGAGTAGATTGAATCGTCAGGGTGGGCAAGGTTGCCGGATTAGAAACTGAGGGTGAAACGACTGGGGATGCCTGAGAATGAGGCAAAGGGGGCTTTTCAATCACCTTTAGGGATTGCTGGAGATAGCGAATAAATTGGCGATCCGCTTCTGAAGGAGACGGTTTAAGGGCGATAGAAGGAGAAGCCTGACCCCACAAAGAAGAAAAGGTCAAACGATTCTGCTGCCCTAGCCAAAGGCTAACACCACAGAGGTAAAGAATTCCTCCGGCCAGTAACCATTGATCAAAATGGTGGCTTAAATGACTGACTAGACGTTCCTCAAGCTTCACAAACTGTCCTCAATAGGGCAATGACTGGGACTAATTCTCGACGGCTCCATTGTATTCAATTTAAGTCCATTAAAATCAACGGCCAGGTAGTCAATTCGACGAGTCAGCCCCTATCTGACTATCTTACCGCTTTCAATTTTAAAACAGAGCGGCGGGGAGCTTGATATAGTCTGTACATCCGAATCATCGAAGAGCGCAAAATTTGTTGTTTGGTTTCCTGATCCAACACCGCCAGAGGAGCGAGGTTCACATTTCTCAATAACCGTTCTAATTCTTCAACGTTAATAGCTGTTCTGGTGTCAGCAAAACTTAGTTCGGGGCTTAATTTAGGAGTCTGGGTGGTCTGCAACATAACGGGCTTACTCAGTGTTATTACTACTCCTAGTGTTTCGTAATGATTCGGTTTTCGCGATAGTAAAAGTCACCTAGCGGGTGTGATATTAATCACAGCGATCGCCCCTCAAAAGCATTATCAAAGCATTATTCAGGGAATTAGACAGAAACCACTCTCAAGAATATCGTTTAAACTGTAAGTTATCTCGCATGATCATACAGGGTTAAAGTATGGCTTAAGTCTATCGTTACGATAGACAAAACAAAGCTACCTGTTTTCGCCTTTATCCATGCCAGTCCTTCGAGAACAATCATCTTCAAATTAGCCAAGGAAGTTAATCTATGAAACTTGCCAATCTGACCCAACTGGCCATGAAGCATCTTCGCAATGATCTGATGGAGGAATTATACCTAAGAACAGGAATAGATAATACTCGCCCGATCGTTTTCTATGGAGTGGTTAATGAGCGTTGTAATTATAAATGTCGCTACTGTGAGTATTGGCGACTGGAAAACTATGTCGATGAAATGAGCATTGAGGAATGGCAAAACGCCCTACTCAGTTTAAAGGAATATGTGGGATCATTTCATATTCAATTCTCCGGTGGGGAACCTTTTATTAAGAAAGGATTTGTCGATTTGTTGGAGTTCTGTCACCAGAATGATATTAAGTGGGGGGTTGTGACCAATGCCTCTTGTCTAACCGAGCCAATTGTGAAGCGAGTCGTGGCTGCCAAGCCCTTTAATATTAATATTTCTATGGATGGCCCTGTTCCTGAAATTCATAATTATTCCAGAGGAGTCAAAGGTTCCTTAGAAAAAATTACTGACAATATTCGGATGTTAGTGAAAGAGAAAAAAGCACAGGGTGGCGATTTCCCTATTATTATCAAACCCACTGTTCATGCCAAAAATCTACACACCATGACCCAAATGCCCCAATGGGTCGCTGATATTGGTGCGACAAATATTAATTTTCAACCAGTTGATCGTTGGTCGCCGGAAACCCAAGATGAACTCTGGATTGGGGAAGATCGCTTTGAAGAACTAGAAGCCGTTGTAGAAAATTTGTTAGAGCAGAAAAAAAATGGTGCGCCCATTATCAATAGTGAAGTCTTAATGCGTTTGTGGCCAGCCCATTTCCGAGAAGAACAGGCTCCGTCTTCTGTTGGTGCTTGTCGAGTGGGATTACGGAATTATTTTATTCGCACCAATGGTGATGTCGAAGTCTGCTGGTTTTATCCCCCCATTGGTAATGTTAAAACCCAAAGTGCCAAGGAAATTTGGGAAGGTCATGAAGCCCAAGTTCGTCGTCAAGAAACCATTGCCTGCGATCGCCTCTGTCTTTATACCTGTCTTTCTCAGAAAACCATTGTGGATAAAGTCAAAATGGGCATGACCTTATTAGCCGGTAGTCGCGCCTAAGTAGGGAAAACATAGATCCGTAGAAATGCGGTAGTGACTGCAAAAAGACTAAAGTATAAAGGGAGATACAGGCAGTTGTATCTCTTTTTTTTGAACTATTTAATTGAAGATTTTGTTAAAAATTTTATTAACTTAGCTTATTTCTATTTCAGTTCTCAAATTGATTTTACCAAAAAGATTTATCCAACTATTTCTGCTGATGCTTAATGAAAATTTATTGACAAGAGGTATTATCAATGGTATTCAATATTTCCGATTTAGGGAGTCTTAAGGTAGAGTCTTTGATTCAGCAAGGGCTAGATACCCTGCTTAAACGCCAAGCAGAAGACAAAAAAGTAACGGGGAAGGCGATCGCCGATCAGATTCAATTACGAAAAAAATCCCTGGATCGTAATGGCGAACTTTACGAACTTCCCCCATCCCATTCCGCCATCCTGATCGCCTATCAAATCAAATATAAAGGCAGTAAAGGCTCTATTTTAGTGAGCTTAGAACATATCAGACTTTTATATCAAAACCTCAATCGAGAAATCTTGACGGCTGCCACCAAAGGTAATTTGAAACAAGCCGAAGTCCTGTGGCAACAACAGAAAAATGTGAATATTGTCGCCTATACCCACCGGATCAAAGTCTTTCGGGTCAATCAGGCAAAAATTCTCAACTGGATCATTGATCTCGATTTACACAAAGAATCCTCAGACGAAAGATCCTATGGTAGTGGTACCGCGAAGGCTGTCATGGAATCTTTGATGACAAATTTTCTGGATGAACCCAATGCCAAAAATAGTAAACTCAGTTATCTGGATGCCTTGATTGAGGAGGACTGGGTTGAGCATCTCAAGAATGTTGCCCGTCCCTTCTATAGCCATAGTACTTTGAACTACAAGTTGGTATTTCGTAAGCCGCCCCGTTTTGCCTTTTAAGCGGACTCAACCAATTTTCAGAGAGCGAGTATCAACCCAGGTTTCATGCTTCGTTTTCAACTGATACAGTTTATTGGCTGCCAGACCTGACCAAAATTGACCATATTTACGATCTAAGAGGTAATGCTTTTCAGCAGAAGTTGTATTTTGTAGAACCTCCACCAGTAAATAGGTCAGTTGTTTGGCTGTGACATCGGTTCCGTCCATTTGAAAACGAAAGAGAAATTCCCGGCCAGAGGCCTCCTGGCGAGATTGGTAAATTAACGAGAAATCGTGAGTTGCCTTGGGATGCAGTAAATCGGGTGTAGGAACGGATTGAGAGCGGGGCGGCAATCCAACGGGAGCAGTTAATTGGGTGACCAGCAAGAGATGATAAAATTGGGGGGTTGCTTGCAAAATGCCCGAATAATAAAGCAGCATGGGCGCGACAATATTAGAAGCAGATTTAAATTCCCAGTTAGCTTTGTCTAAAGGGAGGTAGATTAAAAAATTGCGCCATTCTGACATATGCTTTCCTCTAAGCAATAACAATGAAAAATGTCCTCAATCTCAAGTTGACCGGTTCCGATTATTTCTCTTGAATGTTGCTACGGCTGATCATAGGGGCGAGCCTAGGCATTGACATGATGCTTTCTGTTTCTCTGTAAGGATAGATCGACCGTAGTAGAAGTCTAGCTTAAAATAATCTCTCATCTGCTAGGGCTTGAGGAATCCCCCCCCATAAGATGAAAGAATTTGTGTTAGGGTAGTCACGATTATTGTTAACCGATGCAGTTTATTTGGTTAAAAATTAGCGATCGCCGTTTTGAGGAGAAAATTTTCATGGTAGCCAGTCTAGTCAATGTGTCCCCTGTCTCTCAATCCTTTGCCGTGACAAATGTATTAGAAACAGAAACGCGTCCTTGGGGATCTTTTACGACGATTGAAGAAGGAGTAGGTTATAAAATTAAGCGAATTGAAGTTAATCCGGGCCACCGTCTTAGCCTCCAGATGCACCATCACCGCAGTGAACATTGGATTGTCCTATCAGGAACAGCAAAAGTCACCTGTGGCGATCAGGTCGAGTTACTAGAGGCCAATCAGTCAACCTATGTCCCTCAATGTACTGCCCATCGTCTCGAAAATCCCGGGGTGATCAAATTGGTCATTATCGAAGTTCAAAATGGGGAATATTTAGGGGAAGATGATATTATCCGTTTTCAGGACGATTATTCCCGTCATACGAGTTAACTAAGTTTTTTCAACTATGATTCATCTGACCACCACTGCGGCCCAGGAAATTAAACGTCTGCAACGAAGTCGTGGTCAAACCCACCATTATTTTCGTTTAGGGGTAAAGCCTGGGGGTTGTGCTGGTTGGTACTATACCCTAGACTTGGTTCGAGAGATTGATAACAGCGATCGCGAATTTGAAAGTCAGGGGTTAACCATTTTGGTCAATGAAACCAGTTTTCCCTTGGTCGAAAATATTAAGCTTGACTATGCCGAAGATTTGATGGGCGGTGGCTTTCGCTTTACTAACCCCAATACCGCTAGTAGTTGTAGTTGTGGTTTGTCTTTTTCTTTACCGACGGTTTCAACCTAGGTTTAGGCCAGCTTATTTCCTCCGCTAAAAGCCAGGATTAGGCATGATTTGGCTCAGAATATAGTGCAGTCGATCATAGTCATCCTTGAGTAATAAACTTAAATTACGTCCTAACATCACTAACCAAGGGCGATCGCATTTTCGCAACGTATAAATTTCCCGAATCACCGCCGCAATCAGGGCATCCACAGGTGCATCCTTAACCTGTAATAAAATCCTTAAAAAGTCTGGTTTTTCAGTGAAGTGAATCAAATCTTCGCGATCGCATTGATAAACCGCCTGATGGATTTGGGGAGGACGGGGTGGCAAATAATGATAGATTTGACCTCGCTGTTGTTTAACATTGCCATTTCGACTTCTAGCAGGCACTTCAAAACCCAAAATTGCCGCTCGAAATTCCGTTTTTAACATCGCAAAAATTTGAGGTTGTTGTTCTCGTAACTCATGTAAAGACAAGCCTAATGCTCTAGCGCGATGAATAGAGTCAATGGGAGAAGTGGTCACATAACTAACAACGGCCACAATCGTATTGCCCGATTCCTCATCTAAGGCTTTGACCCAACTACCAAAGGGAGGCATAACAGGAAAACTGAGATCCTCTGGTTCTAAACATTGGGCTAAAAAATCTGTACTGGTGGTTTCAATCACCTCCGCAAGATGGTAAGGCAGTCGATGATCACTGATAGATTGTGGGAGCGGTAATTGCATAGAAAAAACAGAAAGTTTTGGGAGATCAGTCTTGGGAAAGAGTAACTGCAAAAAACGAATCTAAGATTTGCCTAAAATTCGTTATTTCCCTGCAAATACCAATCTACCGCAATGACAGAATTTAATCCATTTTTGAGGAGCGGTATGACGATCGCCTTAACCTGTTCATGTTCAGGGTGGAGCAAATAGATATCTCGATCTTCGGGACTAGCAAAGACCAGTGTCATGCCATAGTTAAAATCTTGGTTTAATCCTTCCTGGCTGTTATGAGGCCCATAGGAAAAAGAAAGAATTCCAGATACTTTATGCTGAGTTTTGAGTTCGGCCATTGCTGCAAAAAACTGTTCAATTTCTGAGGGTAAAGCATCTTCTCGGAATTGAAAAAAGACGGTATGGCATACTTGAGGACGACTTGGACAAGGATCGGTCATTGGTACTAAAGGCTAGGTATTGGTGATTTCTGATTTCTTCATTATCGGCCTTATTCGTGAAAAACTTGACCTGAAAGATGGACTTAACCATAGGGTGGGGAAACAGGACGACAAAACAGCCAATTAAATTTTTAAGTTCAACTCTGGAATCAAAAATATCAATGGGGTACGGAACGTTGGTTAGAGTTAGTCGAAAGGATTTAAACTTTTGATGTAAGCGTTCAGGGGGGTAGCACATTTACCAAAATACTTAAAACCCTTGTATAGCAAGGGATAGATGAGATTCATGCGATGGGATGATTTCGCTTAAGCGGTCTAAAAGGCGATCCACAACTTG
>JAYKJI010000433.1:0-7753 GCA_035285405.1 Snowella sp.
CAAGTTGTGGATCGCCTTTTAGACCGCTTAAGCGAAATCATCCCATCGCATGAATCTCATCTATCCCTTGCTATACAAGGGTTTTAAGTATTTTGGTAAATGTGCTACCCCCCTGAACGCTTACAGGGCAGCCGCTACCCGTGAGCAAACATGTTGATGACGATAATGGGGAGTACGAGTCACCAATAAATCTCCTGCAATAAGCTCATACTTAATAGCAGGGTTCTCAGGTAAAACCTCTACATCATAAATTGTCCAAGTAACTTTTTCTAAAGTTTGTACCATAAATTTATTGAAACATTAACTATACTACCTTTAGCTTAACAATAACAGAGGTGGGAATTTCACCCACCCATATTTTAACCCATTAAGACTGAGTAACTAATTCCTTATCTTTTGCTAGAAAGACCTCTAATTCCTCTAACATATCCGCATCAACTTTGGTTTGCATCGGACAGAACTTAGGCCCACACATCGAGCAGAATTCCGCCGTTTTATAAATGTCTGCGGGTAAGGTTTCATCATGGTATTCTTTAGCCCGTTCGGGGTCTAAGGCTAACTCAAATTGACGATTCCAATCAAAGTTATAACGAGCTTTTGATAGCTCATCATCGCGATCGCGGGCTCCAGGACGATGACGAGCAATATCGGCAGCATGGGCCGCAATTTTATAGGCAATTAAGCCATTTCGCACATCTTCGGCATTAGGCAATCCTAAATGCTCTTTAGGCGTGACATAACATAACATCGCTGTACCATGCCAACCGGCGATCGCCGCTCCAATGGCCGAAGTAATGTGGTCATAACCAGGGGCAATATCGGTAACTAATGGGCCAAGCACATAAAAAGGAGCCTCACTGCACTCCTCCATTTGTTTACGCACATTAAACTCAATCTGGTCAATGGGGACATGGCCAGGCCCCTCCACCATTACCTGTACATCATGTTCCCAGGCCCGACGGGTTAATTTCCCTAAGGTTTTTAACTCCGCTAGTTGAGCATCATCCGACGCATCATGGGTGCAACCTGGACGTAAAGAATCCCCCAAACTAAAGGAAACATCGTACTTTTTAAAGATCTCGATAATTTCATTGAAATGAGTATAAAGGGGATTCTGTTTATGGTGATGCAACATCCACTTAGCAATAATGCCGCCGCCACGAGACACAATCCCTGTGATTCGGGTTTTAACTAGAGGTAAATATTCAATCAATAAACCCGCATGGATGGTCATATAATCCACACCCTGTTGCGCGTGTTTTTCGATAATATGCAGAAAATCATCGGGGGTCAAATTTTCGATGCTACCATGCACACTTTCCAGAACTTGATAAATGGGAACCGTCCCAATGGGAACGGGAGAAGCTTTAATAATGGCGGTACGAATCACATCTAAATCGCCGCCGCCAGTGGATAAGTCCATCACCGTATCAGCCCCATACTTAACTGCTAATTTCAGTTTAGCGACCTCTTCATCAATATTAGAAGAATTGGGCGAGGCTCCAATATTGGCGTTCACCTTACACTTAGAGGCAATCCCGATCGCCATCGGCTCAAGATTGGTATGGTTGATATTGGCAGGGATAATCATGCGCCCCCTGGCTACCTCTTCCCGGATCAGATCCGCCGGTAAATTTTCCCGTTGGGCAACATAATTCATTTCCTCGGTGATTAAACCCTGACGAGCATAGTGCATCTGGGAAACATTACTGTCACCCTGGCGTTTAGCAACCCATTCTGTACGCATATGTGAAATCCTCGAATAAACAGCTTCCCTACGCTGGTATTACCCAGTCTCAGGTTCTAAGGGTTTTTCTCAGCCTAATATTTAGACACCCCTAGCTTAATGAGAAATTGTAGCATTATTTTGGGGTTTGTTGAAGAGATGCTTCGATGGGCTAAATCCTACAGATTTTTACGATAAGTCATGTAAATTCCAGCCTTTTAAATCTGGTTAGCTCTCTTGAAATTGTCTCCTTCGTTAAATAATCAAAAAGGTTAAATCCTGCTAAAATAGCTTGAGTGATGTTAACTCAATTGAATTCTGAATCAATTTTGATTGATATTTTATGACTATTAAAAATTTACAGTTTATCGTCAAGCTTTGTCTCAAAAAACCTGCTCAATGTCGATATTTATGGCGATGGTTTAAGAGCTTATCAGATCACTATTTAACTGAAAGACAATTGCCTTGGTTAGTATTTTCCGCCATTGATTTTTTAGAAGATTTAGATTTAAAAGATAAAAAAGTGTTTGAATATGGCAGTGGCGGCTCAACCTTATTTTGGCTTCGCAAAGGGGCTACTTGCATTTCCCTAGAGCATGATCGCAGCTGGTATGAAAAAATGAGCCCCCTGTTAGATCAGCAAGATGCTGTGGATTATCGATTGGTAGAACCGGAATTATTAGAAAAGCAAAGTACACAAGAGGACTATACGAATCCCGATACCTACAGATCTGGAAGTCCTGATTTTACGCACCATTCCTTTCAGGCATACATTTGCCAGATCGATTCCTTTCCCGATCATTACTTTGATGTGATTCTTGTGGATGGTAGAGCTAGACCAGCAGCGATCGCCCATAGTATTAAAAAGTTAGCCATACAAGGCATATTAATTGTCGATAATGCAGATCGAGACTACTATTTTACCCAAACGATGGCTTCCTTAAAAACCTTTAAATATCAATCCTTTGCTGGATTAGGCCCCACCGTTCCAGTGGTGTGGAAAACTGACATTTTTACCCGTATTTCTTAAGTCCGTTGCAGAATTTTTTGGATTTGTTGAATATAGTGCAGATTGTGTTGAATGCGGAAGGGGATGACCAATGATTTTGTCAACATCCAGAGGATTGGGTGCGCTGGTCGATAAAAGAGGCAACTGGCATAACCTGCAATCGCATAGGAAATCACGGTGGCGATCGCGGCTCCAACTCCTTGAGAGATAGGAATCAAAAACATATTCAAAACAATATTAGAAATTGCACCAAGAGTGGTTGTAATAAAACCAAACTGGGTGAGATTTTCAGCCACAAGCCACTGATTTCGACCCACTCCCAAAAAGACAAAAGGTAATGCCCAAATGTGAATAATTAAAATCTCTGCGGACTGTTTATAATCATCTCCCAGTAGCCAATGAATTAAAGGATAAGCAACCAAACAAACGACTAAGCCAATCAATAAAGATAGCCACATCAGGATATCATAGAGTTGTTGAAGTCTTTGATAATAGAAGTTCTGATCTTGAGATTTTGCCTTAAGAATTGTTGGAAAGACAGAAGAACAAATAATCACAGGAATAAAATACCAAATTTCCGAGAAACGAATGGCGGCGGCATAAATACCAACATCTTTTTGAGTAGCCATTGTTCCTAGCATTACTTGATCGATTTTGACATAGATAGTAACCATTACTGAAGAAAGAATTAAGGGCCATGAATCCTCTAAGAGTTCTTTCGCTATCCGAAAATTAAATTTCCATGCCAATAGAGAGCGTTTTTCCTGACAATACATAGCTATCATTCCCAGGGACTTCATGAGACCATCAACACTTAATAACCAAGCAAAGGCAAACACGGCTAGATGGAGTTTAATGAAAATTAATTTAATGAATGAACTGATAATTGTCTGAGCCAATCTGGCCATTACCATTGGCTTGGATAATAGTTGCGATTGAAACCAAAAATCAATAACATCAAAAATATTAAAAATTAGGCTACATGCAACAATAGCTGTTAAGATTAAAAGACTATAATGTTCTGGATTATTACTTGCCTGATTCACATAATAGATAGCGATAACACTGAGAAAAATAGAAATAATAGTCGCTGTTAATTTTAAGATAAAAGCTGTCCCTATAATTTCATTATTTTCATCTTCTTTTTTCACTAAATTACGGACAACAATAGCATCTAAACCCAACTTAGCAATCACATCAAACAGACCAACAAAGCTAATAATATAGCTTAACATTCCAAACTCTTTAACGCCCAAATAACGAATGACATATAAACCAATCGTTAATGCAATAATCATGCTTAATAAGCGTTCGACAAGCAACCAACTAAAGTTACTGAAAATTTTACGTAATCCGGGGCTGACACGTTGACGCAGAGTTGCGAGATAATTTCCCATTCGATAAAAAAATTATTTTAAACAGTATTAGGCTTTTGAGCTTCCATATAAAGGGTTTCTTCCCGCCTTGCTTCTCTATCTTGGCAAAGCCTTAGATCGGTTCCCTTTTTAAAGGATACTTCTTTCACATGGGTAAAGCCGGCTTCTTTTAAAAATCTCCCTAATAATTCACTGTTCCAGACGGAGAGATGTTGGTGATTTTGGGTGAGTGTATGAATGGCTTCACAACCAGTTTGATATTGGTAAAAATAGTCCCCTACACGTCTTCCCTCGTAGTAATCTACATATTTTTGCAAATCAGGAACCGTAATTCTCAGCCAAGACCCAGGCTTTAAAGTACGATAAAGTTCCTTAAGAAGATTTAATGCCTGATCGGGGTAGAGATGTTCGAGGGTATGCTCGGTAAAAATGCCATCCCAAACATTATCTGTACAATTTAAAGGATAGCGAAGATCGAGCATCCAATCTAACTCATTGGTTGATCGTTTCCAGAATTGAAACCCCATAAAAAAATCTGCATTTGTCCAATCCTTTAACAAGTTCTCCCAACCTGAACCAAGATGTAGTAAGTTGATTTGCTGGGGATCAATTTGTGGTTTTCTTTTTCTCAGGAAAAAAGAACGTCCAATCCAACTTTTAAGTTCAAATATTAATAATCCTAGGGCAGTTACTTTATGAGATTGACTATAGGCAATGATGTCTTTGTATGGCGAGGCGGAAGGAGATTGAACGATCATAAAAGCTAATTTTGATAATTGAGAAGGATTTTTACAATTGCTAGAAATTAATTCTATTTCAGGGAGAACCTAAGTATTGCCAACGACTGAAAATTGCAGCTTGACCATGGTACTTTTTTTGCTCATCAATCAAATTCCAAACCGTTGCGTCTTGAACCATAAAGCGGCGACCAGTTTTAGAAATGCGTACTCCTGCATAATTTTCGATATAACCCTGACGAGCAACAATTGCCAATAGATTAGCCCGTTCTTCTTGATTAGGCAGTTCTGCCGATCGCCGAGAGGGCAAGGCGGTAAATTCTGACCAGTCCATTTCAAAAAGAGTTTGAGCCGTGAGATTGGCATAGGTAAAAATCGGATCGGGACGAGTGTCATGGGAAAGGACGACAAAGGGAGCTTCAAAAATGGCTTTTGCTAGATCTTTTCCTGACAATTCTAGATTACCGATCTCTTTACCCGTTAATTTCCTATAACTACTTTGCAGTAAAGTAATATAGTCTAAGAGATAGTTGTTGTTGGCATGAGGTTCAGGAAAAGTCATAAATAAGCTGTCAGGTGGCCATGGTTTGAAAATAACCGGATTATTGAGCAGTGGAGTCTTGAGCCCATTGAGTTATATTTAACCGCAATTGGGATGATTTTGTAGAGTGGCGATCGCCCGATCAAACAAACTTTCCCCTTCGGCGACAGACCGGATCTGAAAAACCTGTTCCCGCAACTCAGTTGCTCCGCCAAAGCCTTTACAATACCAAGCTAAATGCTTACGAGACTGGAAAATGCCCCGTTCTCCCTTATATTCCCAAAGATAACGTAAATGTTCTTTAGCACATTGCAAGCGTTGAATCGGAGATTTTGTGGGTAGAGTGTCTCCTGTTCTTAAAAAATATTCAATTTCTCCGACTAAAAAAGGATAGCCAAGGGTTCCTCGTGAACACATAATGCCATCTGCCCCTGTTTCCGCTAAACAGGCGATCGCGGCTTCCACTGAAAAAATATCACCATTGGCAATCACTGGAATCGTCAGAGCCGCCTTAACCCGTCGAATCCAATCCCAGCAAGCCGAGCCATTATAGCCCTGGGCGCGAGTTCGTCCATGTACTGTCACCATCGCCGCACCAGCATCCTCTAGCCCCTTCGCAAAATCTAAGATATTAATTTCTTGCTCGTTCCAACCTAAACGAGTTTTCACCGTCACCGGCACCGATACTGCCTCCACGACAGTTTTAACAATTGCTTGAGCGATCGCGGGCTGACGGAGTAAGGAAGAACCACCTCCCTTTTTTGTAATTTTATTGACAGGACAGCCCATATTAATATCAATGGTTTTGGCTCCCTCTGCCACTGCTTTTTGAGCCGCTTCGGCCATAAAATCGGGACGACAATCAAACAATTGAATACTAATCGGTTGTTCTTGAGGCTCAATTTCCATCACCTGGGGGAGTTGCTGAAGATGATGAATTTCTGTGGCACTTACCATCTCGGTATAGAGCATTGATTCGGGGGCATAGCGTCGTACCAAACGCCGAAAGACCAAATCGGTTACGCCGGATAGAGGAGATTGAAAAACGCGGCTGTTGAGAGTAATATTGCCAATTTTTAAGGGGGCAGCGAGTGCTTGCTGTTGCTCAGAAGAAAGTTGCATTAGGATCATAGCCCATAAAAATAGGAGATAACCCTAACATTAAAGGCTATCTCCGCGGATGATTGAAGCGTTTTCTCAGAAAAGAATTAGGCCACAAAGTTCTATCTATTTTTAAACTTAGGATTTTCTAGCCTGGTTTTGACGACGCTTTTGCCAAGTCATCACGACCGCCGTTCCGCCTAGCAAGACTAAGGGGATTGCCGGATTAGATTCGGGAACCGCGATCGCCTTAACCGCCGTAAAGTTAGCCCCTGCAACCGTGTTAAAAGTAAAATTCAGATTATTGAGCTTACTGAAATTTACGCCAGTAAATTTGTTAAAATCAACTTTAGCGGAGTTCCCACTTACTGGCAGGGAAAGGGCCGATAATGTCGCACTATTTCCCAAACTATCACTTGCCGTAATATTGTAGTCATAGTTGAAAGGATTACCCTGGTCGGCAATCTGCATCATTAGAGCCGTATATTTGCCCCCTGCTGTTAAATCGAAAACCTCCGAACTGTTCAAGTACTGTAAAGAAGCCGTTCCTTGAGTACCAGTTTGGGAAACCACATTAAAGCTATTAGATATACCACCATTAGCGACATCATTAACCGTTGCAGTAATACTGTTAGGGCCACTAATGCGAGTTGCGGTTAAAGTACGAGATGTGCCAATAAACGAATCGCTAGCATTGTCAGAAACAACACTAGAAGTAGGGATCGACACTGACCCAGGATCTTTGGCAGCTTGGGTGACAGTGAAATCGTCAATGGTTCCTGTTAAGTTAAAGTTTGCTGCCGACGCTTGGCCTGCGCTTAAAACAGCCAAACCGGAAACAGCGAGGCTTCCCAAAATAGGTAGTAGAGATTTAAAGTGACTCATCTTAATTAATTTGTCCTAATTTCAATAAAATTTTTTGAGGAAAGACGTAAGCGTAATTTTTTACGAGACAAAATCATAGAACGACTTCAGGCTAACTTGATTAAAGCGAGACTTCTCGAAAAAGTCAAGAGCCATCAGGTCATCATTACTTCATCAAGGGTTGAGGAAAATTGGTTTCAACCTTGGTTTTCCTAGACGTTATACGATCTTGATATGACTCCCATACGATACTTCGGTCACACAGAGAGCTAAATAAAGGTAACCGTTCAGGGGGTAATCAAGAAAATGCTCCACATGGAATTGGACGGAATCACGATGAAAAAGTAGTTGTAATTGATTTCATTGCAATAATTCTGAGTAGCAAAAGTCCTATGTCAA
>JAYKJI010000434.1:0-31817 GCA_035285405.1 Snowella sp.
ATTTCTCGATAGTTTACGACTGTTACCTTTTGCAAACCTAGTAGCTCATCCAAGTTTATCCACATACTCCACCTCCTACTGTGGTATTATCATTATACACTTTCCACACAGTTGGGGGAAGAGCCAAACTTTTTTGGCAACAAGTTAATCAATATAATTTCACCTATGTTAACTATGGCAATCTCCAAAAACAATTTATTGGCTCAGGCTATGTGGATAGTAAATTAGAAATTGCTGAAGTAACACAACCACAATTAGGAAATATTGCTCTTTATAAAGTTGATTTCCATGGGAATCGTCTCTATCCTCCCCTCGTAGAAAAGCAAGAAAATCCTAACAATGCGGATTGGTATCTCAAGGCCCTAAAAGCAAAGCAACCTCTTTGGAGTCCAATTTATAATTGGGCTGGTGTCCCAGAAGAAATAGCTATTTCTGCGAGTACCCCTGTCTATGACTCCTCTCACAAACTGTTAGGAATTCTGGGCATAGATTTAAGTTTAGCTAAAATTAGTCAGTTTTTGCGACAGATTACCGTTGGCAAATCGGGCCAGGTTTTCATCCTAGAGCGTTCTGGATTATTGGTTGCCAGTTCTACGACTCAGAAACCCAATAAAATTATCAATGGCAAGGCTCACCGGATAAAACTCGCTGATATTCAAGATCCTTTTTTCCAAGCTGTCAATAAAATAGTTAATCAGAAATTAGAGAGATTACATCGAACCAAACAAACTCTCAATACTAGAATAGATATTCAAGAGCAAGATCTATTTGTTCAAATTACTCCCTATCGCAATCGCATTGGCATTGACTGGTTAGTCATCATTGCCATACCTAAATCTGATTACATGGCTGACATTGAGGCCAATAATCGACGAATGATCGTCTTGGGTGGACTAATTCTAATGGTTTCCATTGTGATTGGTATCTTGATCGCGAATCGCATTACTCAACCCATTCAACAACTGAGCCAAGCTAGTCAACTCATTGCCGAGGGAAATCAACAGACCTTGTTAACGGACAATATTCTCGTCACCGAAATTTATACCCTGGCTCAATCTTTTAATCGTATGGCTGCGGATATCAGGGAATCTTCTCTTTGTCTTCAAAATGTGCTGCAAGTCTTAAATCATCATAACCAAGAACTTCAGCAGTTTTTAAACGCCATGCCGGTGGGAATTGTCATTTATCAGCCCGATGGCATTGTTATTTATTGTAATCAAATAGCCAAAGAGCTATTGGGCAGTGATTTTACCCTAGGTAGCCAGATGGATGTGTTAGCCCCTAACTATGAGTTCTATGTTACTGGCACGGATCAGCCCTATCCCCGCGATCGCCGTCCTCTTATTCATGCTTTGCAAGGCCAGGCCAGACACATTGATGATTTAGAGATGTTTAAAGATACCGGCAGAATTGCCTTAGAAGTGTGGGGAACCCCTGTTTTTGATGCTGACAAGCGGGTTAGCCATGCAATCATTGCTTTTCAGGACATTAGCCAACGACAAGCAACCCTCCAGGAACGGGACAGGGCAGAAGCGGCCTTGCGTAAAAGTGAGCTCCGTTTTCGTCGAGTATTTGACTCTAATATTATCGGCATGATGTTTGCCAATTTTAATGGTCAGATAACCGAGTCCAATGATCGTTTTTTGGAAATCATTGGTTACAGTCGAGAGGATCTTGAGGCTAATCGTATCAGCTGGATTCAGCTAACCCCACCGGAATATATTCCCCAGGATTTGGCGACCATTGAACATATCAAACTGCATGGTTTTGTTAAGCCTTGGGAAAAAGCTTATTACCATAAAAATGGCGACCCCATTGCGATCTTGCTTAGTGTTGCTTTACTTTCTCCCGAAGATGACAATTGTGTTTGTTTGGTTATCGATATCAGCGATCGCAAAAAAGCCGAGATCCAACTAAAGGAAACGAATACTGAATTGCGGCGTGCTAACCGTCTCAAAGACGAATTTTTGGCCACCATGAGCCATGAATTGCGAACCCCCCTCAACGCCATTTTGGGAATGACCGAAGGCCTCTCGGAGGAAATCTATGGGCCAATCAATGCGAAACAACGTCAATCTCTTCAAACGGTTGAACGCAGTGGCACACACCTACTCTCGCTCATTACGGATATTCTCGATTTTGCTAAAATTGGCGCAGATAAAATGGAGTTAGATGTTTGTCCCACCGCCATTGCTCCCCTTTGTCAGGCCAGTCTCGCCTTGATCCAAGCCCAGGCATCTCAGAAACAAATTCAAGTAGAGCTAAAATTACCGCCCAATTTACCTAAGGTAGCGATTGATGAGCGACGGATTCGCCAAGTACTGATCAATCTGCTGAGTAATGCGGTCAAATTTACACCCAAAGGGGGACAGATTACCTTAGAAGTTAGACCATTGTCTCTGCCTCAACCCTTTTTACGTCTAGCGGTCACGGATACAGGTATTGGTATTTCTGCCTACAATATCAGCCAACTTTTTCAGCCCTTTGTACAGATTGATGGGGCTTTAAATCGTCAATATGAGGGAACGGGCCTGGGATTAGCCCTTGTCAAACGTTTGGTGGAACTTCATGGTGGTCGAGTGGGGGTTAGGAGTGAGGTCGGTCGGGGGAGTTGTTTTACGGTGGATCTTCCCTGTCCGGATTGTTTAAATTGGGTTTCAACCCCTGAGCCGTTAGCCGAGCAATCTATGACGCTGAGTCAGTCAAAACCCGAAAAAGCCGCTTTAATTCTGTTGGCCGAGGATAATGAAGCCAATTTAATCACCATTTCCAGTTATCTCACTGCCAAAGGCTTTATCCTACTCCTAGCCAGAAACGGTAAAGAGGCGATCGCCCTCAGTCAGTCCCAAAAACCCGATTTGATTCTGATGGACATTCAAATGCCGGATATAGACGGTTTAGAGGCGATTAAACTGATTCGTCTAGATCCAAACCTTGCTAAAATTCCTATCATTGCCTTAACAGCCCTCGCCATGCCCAGGGATCGAGATGCCGAAGGCACACTTCGTGACCGTTGTTTGACTGCGGGAGCGAATGATTACTTGAGTAAGCCTGTTAAAATGAAAGAGTTAGTGAAAACGATTTATAACCTTTTGGAAAGTTAGGTCAATAACTAATGACTGTACCATCGATTTTTGTCATTGATGATGAACCGGATAACTTTGATGTTATTGAAACTTTTTTGAGTGATGCGGACTATCAATTGCACTATGCTGCGAGTGGTCAAGAAGCCCTAATGTTACTCAATACTTTTAGTCCAGACCTAATTCTTTTGGATGTGATGATGCCAGGTTTAGACGGGATCGAAGTTTGCCAACAACTAAAAGCGAAATCTCAATGGCAAGCCATTCCGATTATTATGGTCACGGCCTTAACGTCTAAGGAAGATTTATCACGGTGTTTGGAAGCTGGAGCCGATGACTTTATCAGTAAACCCGTCAATCGTTTTGAATTGCGGGCTAGGGTTAAATCAATGTTACGCATCAAACAGCAGTATGATCGGATTCAAGAGTTCTCTGTCATTCAACGAGATACCATTAACATCCTAGGAAAAAATTTAGAAGAATTAACGGGTAATTTGGCCTTCTCTCTATCCCATGAACTGAATACTCCCCTCAATGGCATTATCGGTGTAATCGAAGTGCTGAAGGGTGATATTCAAAACATGGAGATCTCTGAGATACAGGAAATATTAAGTTGGGCAGATCAATCGGCCAAACGTCTCAATGAACTAACCAAAAAATGCCTGCTGTATTTACAATTGGAAATAGCGATCAGTCAGCGTCAAGATTTGGGAGCGGCTCAAACGCGATTTTCGGCGGCGGATATTAAGATGGCCTTGGAAATCCATGCCAAAAGCTACAAACGCCATGAAGATCTAAAATTTGAGCTTGAGGAAGCCAACCTAGCTTTGCCCGAAAAATATTTATCGATCCTACTGAAGGAATTAATCGATAATGCCCTGAAATATTCTGCCTGTGGCACCGAGATCCAGATTAAAAGTCAGGTTATCGATGGGATGCTGAATATATCCATCCATGATTGGGGACGAGGGATGACAGCCTATCAAATTTCTAGAATTGATGCTTTTAGACAATTTGAGCGCAAGGAGCATCAACAACAAGGTACCGGAATTGGTTTAAAAATCGTGATGAAAATTGTTCAACTGGCTGGCGGTCATTTCTCTATTCAGAGCGTCTATAAGCGAGAAACAAAGGTAACGATTTCTCTCCCCATTATTGGCAATTAGGCGATTAATTGTCCCAATTTATTTCATCTTTGCCCACAATTATTAACTCTCTAGCCACAGCTGCCTATGTCCTCTATTCTGATCGTTGATGATGAACCTGAAAATTTTGATGTCATCGAAGCCCTTTTAAATGATCAGGATTATTCTCTACATTATTCTGCTAATGGTCAAGAGGCGCTTAGTTTTCTCAATGCGATTAAGCCCGATCTGATTTTACTAGATGTAATGATGCCGGGATTAGATGGCATAGAAGTCTGCCAACGGATTAAAGCCATGCCGCAATGGGAAGGAGTCCCCATTATTATGGTTACGGCTCTCACCAACAAGACCGATTTGGCTCAATGTTTAACTGCTGGAGCCGATGATTTTATTAGTAAACCCGTTAATCGTTTGGAGTTAAAAGCGAGGGTGCGCTCCATGTTACGCATCCATGAACAATATCAGCAATTAGCTCATTTTAATGCCAATTTAGAAGCCAAGGTCAAACAGCGCACGGCTCAATTACAGGCCATGATTTTTCGAGATTCTCTGACTAAGCTTCCCAGTCGCACTTTCTTGCTACAAAAATTGGTGGAGCAATGTCAATTCGAGCAAAGATCTTTTGCTATTCTGTCCCTAGACTGTGATCAATTCAAGTTGGTTAATGGTTCCTTTGGTCACGAGATTGGCAATCAGTTATTGATCGCGATCGCCGAACGTTTGCAACAGCATGTGCGATCAGGAGATGTTTTAGCCCGTTTGGGAGAAGATGAATTTGGTTTTTTATTGCAACAGATTGAACCCAAGGAAGTATTAGAAAGCTTTATTCAAGACATTTTACAGAGTTTTCATCCCCCCTTTTCCATCGCCAATTGTGATATTTTTATGACCGTTTCGATTGGGGTAGCTCTGGGCAACGGCAAGAGTCAACTACCGGAAGCATTCCTCCAGGATGCTGATACTGCTATGTACCAAGCCAAGTTACGGGGTAAGGGCAGTTATCAAATTTTTGACCCCCAGATGCACCTGGCCATGGTAACTCGTTTAAATCTGGAAAATGACTTACAACGTGCCCTCGAAAATCAAGAGTTTGTTCTTTATTATCAGCCGATCATCCATCTAAAAACCCAAAAATGTGCTGGTTTTGAGGCTCTAGTCCGATGGCAACATCCTGAACGAGGCATGGTTGCTCCGACTGAGTTTATCCCCTGTTTAGAAGCCACCGGCTTAATTGTCAATGTGGGTCTTTTTGTTTTGAAGCAGGCCTGTAAACAACTCCAAGCTTGGCAACAAAAAGGATGGACAGATCTCAGCATGAGTGTCAATCTTTCGGTACGACAGTTTAGAAGTCCGACCTTATTAGCTGATATTGATCGCATTTTGGCAGAAACTCAAATTCCGCCCTCCCGTCTCAAACTTGAAATTACTGAAAGCGCGATTATGGAAAATGCAGAAATGGCCATTCACTTAACCGAAAAACTGCGATCGCGTCAGATTCAAATTAGCATTGATGATTTTGGCACAGGCTATTCTTCCCTCAGTTATTTGCATCGTTTTCCAGTGGATAATCTTAAAATTGATCGCTCTTTTGTTAAGGAGATTCAAGATCATAATCGCAATTATCATGTTGTAAATACGATTTTGGCCCTGAGTCAACAATTGAACTTAGCGGTGATTGCTGAAGGCATAGAAACTCCCCAACAACAGCAATGGCTCCAAACGTTGGGCTGTGAATTTGGCCAAGGCTATTTATTTTCTAAACCCCTACCAGTCGCAGAGATTGAAAAACAGTATCTGAATCTAGAAAATGGCTAACCAAGTCCTGCCTAAGGATTGTAAAGGGAGAACAGCGTAGATTGTTTATGGCTCTAGGGGTAAGGTTTTTACCTTTTTCAAAGCAGGGGACGGTTGAAAGCGAAAAGAGTTTTCATCCACTGTGGGATTAAAGGTTTGCTGAATAATATTTTCTTGAATATCTACTTGGGTTCCCTGATCCGTACCAATGATTTGTAATTTGGTCATGGTTTCTGTTTGGGTATTAATCCAAAGTACCAATTCCAGATCGCCAGATTTATTTTTATAATGATACAAACTATAATCTTGGTTATCCAGGGAAATGTTATTCTGGGTGAGTTCTAAGTCCTCTTGGCGATAGTCCTGGGTAAAAAAGGCAAGAATTGCTTCTAGTAATTTAGGTTGATCAATGGTGGTTGTTATTTGATCGGGTTGCAGCGATCGCACGATTTCCAATAAAAAGGACGAAGATAAACCAATTAAAAAACTATCGTCCGAATCTTGAAACTCATCAAAACCCATTTCGGTGTATTCATCATTGTTGCGGTGATAAATCCAGACCTTGATGCCGTCAGAAGTAATAAAATACTGTTGAGAGCCAAGATGAATTTCTGACACAAAACGCCGCGGTAAAACGGTCAGGGTTGTATTCTGGCTTTTAACTTCTAGCTTTTGGTTTTCCGATTTAGCCTGAATGGTTAGGCTTGATTCTACTTGAAAAACTGTGGCTTGAAAAAATGTCGAAAGGGCCTGTTTCAGTAACCCCAAATTAATAGACTGGTTTTCTTTGGCTGCTATCTTAACTGGCTGATGGTCAGCTAAGAGGGAGGATGGTAAGGCATTTACCCCAGGAACCGTAACCGCGATCGCCCCTACAACCAGGCCACTTTGCAAAACACAGAACCAAAATCGAGGTAAAAGTAACCGCAACATTCCAAAATCGAGCGACAATATTAACTATTCACCCTAACATCCCCTTCCTTCAAGCTCGCCTTTCTTTAGCATTACTTTGCTTTTTCTATGGCTGCCAAACCTAACCCCTCCCCCCGCGATCGCGTCATTTACCAAGAATTTGGAACCGTCCCTGCTAATCCGGCCACAGAACGTGCTCAAAGCGATCTACCGCCCCAACAGCAAAACTTAAGAGTCCAAGCTTCCCGTGCTGGTCGCAAAGGTAAAACCGTCACCACCATTACCGGCTTCCAATCCTCTTCCGCAACCCTGACCCAACTGCTCAAACATCTGAAAAGTCACTGTGGCAGTGGTGGAACCCTCAAAGAGAATAGTCTCGAAATTCAGGGCGATCATCGTCAAAAGATCCTCGATTACCTAGTGAAATTAGGCTATAAAGCCAAAATTAGCGGGGGTTAGTCAGGAATGGCAGGAGAAACGGAGCCTTCTGGCCCAATAAACAGAAATTAATGACATAATGGCTAAGGCTATTCCTCGGCCCCAAGCTACTTTAGTTCTCGCCCAGACAGTTCAAGGCATACTGATGAGTCTAGATAACGATAAAGATTTTATTGAAAAATTAGAAACTGGAATCCCTGGATTTGATTTTCTTTCCCAGGGTGGCTTACCTCTAGGGAGGGCGACATTAATAGCAGGGACAGCCGGAAGTTCTAAAACGGTTTTTGCTTGTCAGTTTCTCGTAGAGGGCATTAAATGCGGCGAAAATGGTGTATTCATCACCTTTGAAGAACCGCCCAAAGCACTGCGAAAAAATATGCGGGGGTTTGGCTGGAATATTCGTGAATTAGAAGAGAAGGGTCAATGGGCCTTTGTAGATGCCTCTCCCCAACCAGGAGAACAGCCAGTTGTGGCCGGAGATTATGACTTGGGAGCCTTAATTGCTCGCATTGAACACGCTATCCGTAAATATAAAGCGAAACGGGTGTCCCTGGATTCCCTGGGGGCGATTTTTAGTCATCTTACCGATAGTGCCCAGGTTAGAAATGATCTATTTCGATTGGCCTCTGCCCTGCGCGAACTGGAAGTGACGGCCATTATGACGGCAGAGAGAACCGAGGAGTACGGAGACATTAGTCGCTATGGCGTAGAGGAGTTTGTGGCTGATAACGTGGTCATTCTCCGTAATGTATTAGCCGATGAAAAGCGTCGTCGCACCATTGAAATTCTAAAATATCGGGGTACGGATCACCAAAAAGGCGAGTTTCCGTTTACCATTATTCCCCAACGCGGCGTGGTTATTATCCCTCTCTCGGCGATCGAACTTGAACAAAAATCCTCTAATATTCGGATTACCTCTGGTAGTAATGAATTGGATCGGATGTGTGGTGGCGGCTTCTTCCGAGATTCGATTATTTTAGTTTCTGGGGCAACAGGTACGGGTAAAACCCTGATGGTAACGGAATTTATGGCAGGGGGAGTATCCAATGGAGAACGCTGTCTCGTTTTTGCCTTTGAAGAAAGCCGAGAACAACTATTTCGCAATGCGACAGGTTGGGGCGTTGATTTTAAGCAAATGGAAAAGGATGGCAAATTAAAGGTAATTTGTCGCTATCCAGAAACCACTAACCTGGAAAATCATCTGATTATGATGAAGGATATTATCCAGGAATTTAAACCCAATCGGGTCGCCGTTGATAGTCTCTCTGCCTTGGAGCGAGTTTCCACCTTAAAAGGATTTCGAGAATTTATTATTGGTTTAACCTCTTTTATTAAACAACAGGAAATTGGGGGATTATTTACCTCGACAACTCCTACGCTGTTGGGCGGTTCTTCCATTACCGAAGCCCATATTTCTACCATTACCGACTCGATTATTCTTCTGCGTTACGTGGAAATGTATGGCGAAATGCGACGTGGTATTACGGTCTTAAAAATGCGTGGTTCTATGCACGATAAGGATATTCGAGAGTTTTCGATTGATTATCAGGGAATGCACATTGGTAAACCTTTCCGTAACGTCACCGGCATTTTAGCCGGAACACCGATGTACACCGCCCAAACGGAAGTAGAACGTTTAAGTGGTCTCTTTGAAGATGCTGGTTAGCCTTGGATTTGATCCCTAAGGTGAACTCCTATGGCCAGCAGGTGTTTTTCTCTGCTAATAAAATGAATTTTGGCTCTTAGAAGCAATAACCGTCTCTGCATTATTCCTGAAGACATGGTACATTTCATAAAAAGAGCCTCAAATTTTATTTTTTCAATGGGGTTATTTTCAGAAAAATAGTTATGGCGATCGCCGTTCAATCTATGTCTTGTCTCTTATCATTAGAGGCGTTTTTAGAACTACCTGAAACCAAACCGGCGAGTGAATATCTACATGGTCGAATTGAGCAAAAGCCAATGCCCCAGGGAAAACACAGCACTTTGCAAGGAGAATTGATCACTCTTATTAACCAACGCAGTAAGCCTGAAAAATTAGCTTATGCCTTACCTGAATTGCGTTGTAGCTTTGCCGGTCACTCGATTGTACCTGATATTGCCGTGTTTGAGTGGCAGCGAATTCCGCTAGATAAGAATGGTGAAATTGTCAATAAAATTAGTATTGCACCTGATTGGATGATTGAAATTCTGTCTCGGCAATCCTCCATTAAGCCAATTAGTAAACTCAGTTTTGCTCTTCAAAATAACACCCAATTAGGTTGATTAATTTCTCCCCAGGATCGCATGGTTTTGGTTTTTCAAGGGGAAAGATTACCACTATCTTATCAAAAAGAAGATTTATTACCCGTTTTAGAATGTCTTCAAGATTGGCAATTTTCTGTTAATAAATTATTTCAATTATTAAGCTTTTCTGGCTGAGGTAAAATGATGAAAAATCAACTTTATGATTTAGATTTTTATGCTTGGACTCAACAGCAAGCGGATTTATTATTGGCTGGAAAATTAGAGTTTTTAGATCGGATTAATTTGGCAGAGGAAATTGCATCTTTGGGCAAGCAACAACGACAAGAACTCAGAAATCGTTTAGGGATTTTAATCGGTCATCTTTTAAAATGGGACTATCAGCCTGAACGACGGGGAAAAAGTTGGAAAGCGACCATTCGAGAACAACGTCGTCGCATTACTGAGCATTTAGCAGATAATCCGAGTTTGAAGCCCTATCTCTTAACCGCGATCGCCTTAGCCTATCAAGATGCGATCGATTTGGTGGTTCGAGAAACGCCGTTAGATGATGATGATCTGCCTCAAGTTTGTCCCTATGAAGTGGAACAGATTTTTGATCCTACTTTTCCTTTTGAGTCATCGTAACTATTTGATTAGAACATATCCGTGTGATGAATGGCTTTGACTGTCTTCTTTTTCGGTCTATATTATGGGATGACTTGTACTACCTCTTTGCTTTGCTTAACACAAGAGAGTTATGGACTTCATTAAATAGGAAACAGCGATCGCAATCCTTGACTAGGTTGGGGAGAAAGGAAGAAAAGGGAGAGGAAACCTGGATTTATCTTCAGAATGGGGGTAGAAGTGGAAAGATCCGTTAAGATCAGCTAAACTAACCTTAGTAATATTTTTTAAACCCTGAATCTCTATGGCCAAAGCAATCTGGAACGGTGTCGTCCTCGCGGAAAGCGATCGCTGTCAAATCGTTGAAGGCAATTACTATTTTCCGCCAGAGACTATTAATACTGAATATTTTCAGGATAGTAACACTCACACCCGCTGTTCATGGAAGGGAGAAGCCAGCTATTACACCCTGGTCGTCAATGGGCAAGAAAATAAAGATGCCGCTTGGTACTATCCTCAGCCGAAGGAAAAAGCCAAACAAATTCAGGGTTATGTCGCTTTCTGGCGCGGTGTTCAAGTCTCTTCCTAAGCATCCCAACGGTTGGAAGCAGCCTAGCAATTCCCAAGGTCATATGTTCTAAAGCCCCTGAAACATCTTCATAAATTCAGTATTAACACCCAAGACTTTACACAAGCTTTAAAAACAATCGATGCGTCCTCTGGCTTTTTCTTTAATTGGGCTTTACAAAGCCAAAACGACTTTACAAAAACAACAATGTCTCTTTATATTTTCTTCAGAAAAACCCGGTTGTCTCGTTGACTTCTAGCCTCAAAGTCCTTGCTTTCACAGCCTTTTAGACTATATTAAGGTTTTGTGATAGTTCAATAACTTGGATCAGAAAATACCTTTATCTTTACAAATATACCATCCGTGAATTTAGGTATTTTCGAGGTTGACCAGATAAGGAAATTACGGTTAAATTAATAGTAGAAAGACATTGGCTACTTGAGAGATTAAAGGTTGCTTGGTCAAAAACCGTCTCGAAGATATCTTTGTAGAACAAAAGTGCCTGTGGCTGGTCATAATCAAACTCTATTTTCTTAAAAATCACTCTAATTTTATAAATTTCCCTTTATTTAGTTAAAATCCCCTTAAGTTGTTATGAGTAAGTTCTTATTATCAGTCGTTAGTTTAACCTTCGGTGGTTTGTTGGCAATCGGTTTATCGCCTGCTCAAGCTGCTTATATCAGTTTTAATAATTTTGGCAACGTTGGAGCCGTCGATGTGGGAGACAGTGACTTCAGCAAGATGACCCTAAAAGTTCAAGATCAAGGTGATATTGCTACCTTGGCTAGTAATCAGGTACTCTTCACGTTCTCGGCCAAAAATACCCTCTCCTCTAACTTGGCTGCAACGGGACTCTACTTTTTCGATAATGCTGGTTTGTTTTCTAGCTATAATTTTTCTTCTACCTATTCGACGGCTGGCAATAGCTTGACGGGTCAGAGTGGCGGAACCTTGTTTCAAGGAAGTTCTATTGGGACAACGAACGCCACCTATAGTTTCAGTAGCAGCAATAATGCTGATGGACTACAAGCCAATGAATTAGTGGGCATTGTAGCAACACTTAATAGTGGCAAATCCTTGTTTGATGTTAATTCAGCCTTTCGGAGTGCGGGTAAGTTTCTGATCGGAAGTGATGTTGTCGGTTATAGCGGCAGTAGTAATCAAGATTCCTTTTATGTGGGAACACCTAATTTTCGCCTTGTCACTGATCCGGGAGCAACCTGGCAGAGTGTACCACCTTCTTCTACCAACGTATCCGATCCGGGAACAGCGGCTGGCCCTGAACCCTTAACGATGTTAGGGGCTGGGGTTGCGGCTGGATTAGGTTCTTTGTTCAAAAAACGTTTTAACCAATCTCAAGATAAGTCCTGATTTTGGATTTACTGATTTGTTGTTTAACTTTTGAGATAGGTGTAATGTCTGAGGCTGCGTTCATAGTTTTGCAGCAAAAGCTGGGACTCTTCTAAACTCATACGATTATCCTCTAGGGCTTCCTCAGTATAGCGACGCATATTTTCTAATAAATCTTCAGCATCGTATTGAACGTAGCTAAGAACTTCGGTGATCGTATCGCCTTTGACGAGATGTTCAATTTGATAGCCCTTGGGGGTCATTTGGATATGGATGACGTTGATATCGCCAAAGAGATTGTGTAAATTACCCATAATTTCCTGATAAGCTCCTACCAAAAACATCCCTAAGTAGTAAGGTTCGGGATGGGGATGGGTAATTTCACTGTCATGATTTTGAGCTTCAATCAGGGGATGTAGTTCTAGAACAGATTTAACATCGCGTAGATCAATAAACTGATCAATTTTGCCATCACTATCGCAGGTAATATCCGCCAGAATTGCCCGTTGGGTCGGTTCTTCATCGAGACGGTGAATGGGCATAATCGGAAAAAGTTGGTCGATCGCCCAGGAATCGGGAGCCGACTGGAAGACGGACATATTAATGTAATAGATAGAAGCCATATTCCGTTCGAGATCTTCGAGATCATCGGGAACGTACTCCTGTTGCCGACAAATACTTAAAATTTTGCTACAGCAGGCCCAATAAAGTTGTTCTGCCCTGGCACGTTCTTTGAGTCCTAAGTAACCAAAGTTAAAAAGACTGATCGCTTCCTCTTTAAACTGTACGGCATCATGATAGGCTTCCTGATAATTTTCCTCGGTAATCGTTTCTAAGGTTTCCCAGAGATTGCGAATAATTAAATGCTCTTTTTCACTCTGAATGTCTGGTATTTGATTGGGAATATCATTAGTAGCCAGCACATCAAAAATTAACACGGATTGATGAGAGGCGATCGCCCGGCCACTTTCACTCACCAGGGTAGGGCAAGCAATACTGGCCGCTTCACAGGCTTCTTGAACGGCAGAAATCACGTCATTAACGTAATTTTGAATATTGTAATTTTTAGAGGCATAAAAGTTGGTTTTAGAACCGTCATAATCCACCCCTAAACCGCCACCCACGTCTAAATATTGCATATTAGCCCCTAATTTAGCCAGTTGGACATAGATCTGACTAGCCTCGGTCATGGCTTCTTTAAGCACAGAAATAGAGGAAATTTGGGAGCCAATATGGAAATGTAATAGCTGTAAACAATCCAACATCTTGGCATCTTTTAGCTGATTCACCACTAATAGCATTTCAGGAATGGTTAAGCCAAATTTAGCGCGATCGCCGGTAGAAATCCCCCAACGTCCTACCCCTTGAGTACTTAATTTAGCCCGCACCCCCAGAATCGGTTTAATATGCAAATTTTGACTAATTTCGATCGCAAGGGTTACTTCCGAAACCTGCTCCACCACAATAATAGGTCGATGGCCTAAACGTCTTGCTAATAAAGCAGTTTCAATATATTCTCGATCTTTGTAACCATTACAAACCAGTAAGGTTTGCCCCTGTTCTGATTCGGGATTGGGATCGGGTTCTAGGGTCGCTAAAGCAATCATTAATTCAGGTTTTGAGCCTGCTTCTAAGCCAAAATGGTAAGGCTTTCCATAGCGCACTAAAGATTGCACAATATGGCGATGTTGATTACATTTAATTGGATAAACACCTCGATAGGTATTTGGATATTTATAACGGGCAATTCCCCTAGCAAAAGCCGCATTTAAACGGTTAATTCGATCTGCTAAAATATCGGAAAAACGCAGGAGTAAGGGTAAGCCAATATTGCGTTTACGGAGAGCTTCTACTAATTCATATAAATCTAAAGAACCGCCATGATCTCCCTGGGGTGAGACGGTAATATGACCCGCCGAATTAATGGAAAAATAGGGATCGCCCCAACCTTGAATACGGTAAAGATTTTCACTATCTTCAATACGCCAAGGTTTCCGCAGAATGGGGGCTGATACCGATAGAGCTAGGGAAGCGGGGCTCGTTTCGGGGATGACCTGAAGTTCTAATGCTTCTAATTCCATGATCGTTGCTAGTAAGAATAAATAGAATTTTAAAAACTAATTCACTGAGTTGGGGGATTCGGAAGTAGAAAGTAAAGACTGTTGAATAATTAAGCGCGATCGCATCCGTTGTTGTGGATTCAGAAAAGTCTGTTGTAAGGGTTGCCAGGCTTGCCATTTTTGTAAGCGATCGCCCTGAATTTTCTCAATTAGAACGGGAAGCCATAATAAAGCTTTGCCTTCACAGATTTTATCCAGCCAAGCCCTCAATACCATACTATCATTGATGTCTCCTAAAATCTCCTGAATCGCTTTAATAGACTTAATCATTTCTTGATAATCACAATCATAAAAATCCGTAAATAATTCTAGTTGATAACGGGTTTGCTTTGCCTGTTTTCGTAAATCATGGAGAATGCTTTCCTGGTTCTCCAAAATCAGATCCACTTGACTGAAAGTAAGATCCTCGATCAAAACCCTTTCTCCATTTTCCTTTACTTTTGTATTTACCAACCAGGCCGGATGGATAAAAAACTGACTCAGAGTAGGCAACAGCAGATCTGGCAAAACGTCCTGAATCGGCAAAGCCGCGATCGCTGTTAATTGGGGCCTTTGCAACCAATCTTCTAATCCTTGTTTTAAAGTTTTATAGGAATCACCCTTGAGGATCAGACGGATTTCCTTAAAGGTTTTTTGACGTTGTTTGTGGAGAGTATCCTGCACCATTCTCAGTTGTTTTTGTTCAACTGCGGGCAGATCGGTTTGGCCCCATTGCTTGAGTTTTTCCTGCTGAACATCCAGATCCCGTAAACTCCCCAGGGAGCGAGCAATCATTCCCACTCTTTTGGCTTGTATTCTTTTCGGTAAAATAATTGCCCCAGTAAAACCGGCGATCGCGGTTCTGAGTCGTCGCATTCCCACCCGCATCTGATGGAGTTCCTCTGGATCATCATCCCTAAGAACACCCTCTTCATGTTTGAGCATCTTACGGTAATGGCGAGCGATCGCTACCACTGCCCAATCGCCAAAGGTTTTTGCCTGGGAAGAATGACTCATGACTCTGGGACTATAGAAGAAAGAATTGAGCTTAATCTCCCTATATCCTAGTTTCTAATCATCGTCCCTAGTTTATGAAAACGTTAAGAAAGAAAAATCCTCCATCGTGGAGGATCAGAAACATCAATCTTATTTTCTAAAATTAACCGACCGAGCTAAGAATATCCTGGGCATGGGTCGCCGCTTTGACGGCTGTATCCACATAAGAGATCTTACCCTTATTGTCAATAATATAGGTTACACGCTTAGAATAGCCACCACCATCCACATCATAAGCTTTGGTGATGACTCCGTCTTTATCCACTAACAATTGAAAAGGCAGACCGTACTTCTCTTTAAATTGTGCATGGGAAGCCTGATCATCCATGCTTACCCCCAAAACCACCATATCCTTGCCTTGATACTCAGCGTATTGCTCTTTGAAGCTCTGAGCCTCTTTGGTGCAACCAGGGGTGTCATCTTTGGGATAGAAATATAAGACAACAGTTTTACCCGTGAAATCAGAGAGAGAAACATTTTTACCCTGATCATCAATCGTTGTAAAGTTAGGGGCATCAGTGCCGACTGCTAAAGCCATAATTCCTCGTCATTGACAATCTATGGAACGTCTTGATCTTAAAGCGGGATCTTCCTCAAAAACAAGGTGTGGTCTTCCGCCCTGCTCTGAGTTGTCCCCACAAAAAAACTCCGACTGAAACAGACGGAGGGAGATGATGACGAAGGGAAATAATTCTAGTCGCCAAAAATTTGATCTTTTAAAGCACCAAACTCTGAAAGTAGTTCCTGACGGTTTGAGGCTTTCCAGAGATAACGCCAAACAAACCAAGCCGTGTAGCCTAAGCCGATCAGTTGCAGCATAGGCGCGAGTAGGGGAATATCATTAATTGCATCTAGAACAGCGACTAGGATTTTGACACTGACAATGCCTAAAACAATGATACCAATACTAATTAAGGGTTGTTTATTATCGGCGAAAAATTCCCCGGTATATTCTGGGATTTTACCCAAAACTTCCCAGATCGGTTGTAGCCATTCTTGCCAAGGCTGATCGGTAATCGGGCCTTTTTTACCAGTGGCTAAGGTTCCGAGATCGGTTTTTAGCCCAGAAGTAGCGGTTTTTTGTTCCACATTGGATTCCATCTTCAACAATTCCTTCTGTTAAGATTGAACGTTTATTGCTGACAGTTGCCTGTTGTCGAGGGCTGTTTAGCTTCTGCTCATATTATCTTAAAAGTGAGCGAAAGACCCCCCGTTGCCTTTTTCCTGAAAAAGAACTCACAAAAATCAACACTTCAATAATCCTAGTACAACAAAGGGACAATTCGACAAGTTTATAAAAGTGAGAAATAGCCAGATCTGTATTTTAACCAGACTAAACCCGTCTTGCTAACGAGTGACACCTTGAAGCACTGGACGAATATCGGTTCCCTCAAAAGAGCCAGGATTACCACTCCAATTAAAATCACTAATCCGCAAATTAATTGAACCAACTTGAAGTTGAGGATTATAACGAAGTTGTAAATTGTAGGTACGACGACTATATTCTAGAAAATAATCGGTACTAATTTCCTTATTCGCATCAATGCTGTAGGAACTTTGCACACCCACTCTGACTGGCCCATAAACCTGTTGAGTAATACCCCAGGTTAACACTTGGGTATCGACAAAACGATCAAAAAGAAAAGGAGAAGCATCTCCTCGTATGGCTTGCTGATAACTCAAATTGAAGCCAGTGTAGTCGAAATAGGGTTCGGAAAAATGGCCAAATTGTCCTTGAAAGCCAATATTTCCCGTTAACGAGGGTTGAGAACTGCCATCACTATAGAAACTAGTAACGCCTGTTAACCCAGTAATCAATTGAACATAGGGAACAACAGTAAAAGGAGTATAGCGTAAGCCTTGATCGGGTGTCGGTGGCAAGGCATCTCCAGCCCAGAGTAGAAAAGATTTGCTTAGAGATGCGGCTCCTTGATAACGCATTAAGGTGACTAAATTATTGTCTCGATTGGGACTCAGTAAATTGGTTTGGTCGGTATCGGCTTGAATATCTTGAATGGAGGCTTGATAACTCAGGGCTAAGGACGGGTCATCAAAGGTAATGTAGGGAGAGAGAAGCACGGCTCCAAAACTACTATTAACGGTCTGAAAACCGAGGGAGCCGTTAAATAAACGTTCTCGATAGTTATATTCAACGCGCAGATCGTAGGGGTGATCATTATCACCAATTTTATTTTGGAGGGCCAATTTGGCCCGCAGCGAATTATCAATTTGATCGAGATTCAGATTAGAAAAATTTAAGGTATTAATTAGTTTGGTGCGATCGCTGAAATTGACATCTAGATCGGTAATTAAGCCAAAAACCGCAGGACAGACCACACAAACCGTCGAATCACTTTGATTGGAAGTGGGAAAAGCATCGGGAAAGAGAGCCTTTTGGATTAGGTATTGGGGTTTAATTTGGAAGCGAGCGACTTTAGTATCAACGACCGTAAACCCGGATTGAACAAAAAGTCCTCCTCGATCTTGCCCGTCGTAGCCGAAACTGATAACCCCTGGTTGGCGATCGCGACGATCAATGGTCAGGCGATCCTGAAAAGGTAAAGAAGTTTGTTGATCTAAAACCACCCGTGAGCCGCTCAGTTTAACCTCGTCAACCTGGGGGCCAACATTTTGATAGGTTGCATTTTCCGCTTGAACTTCTAACTCTGGAGGGGAAAAAGGATCATTAGTGATTCTGACCTTACTGGCATTCCAACCCGCCGAGTCAAAATCCACCCGTTGAGCCTGAAAACGCAGACGATTGACCTGGCCACCCCTAGGCCCCGAACTTCCCGCCGTCCCAAATTGGTTCAGATTCAGACTGGTTCCCACCGAGATCCCTAAACCTTGATTGGGTGTAACCTGCTGAAGGGGCTGATTAGCAGATAACCGTTCATTGAGGGTTTGGTTGGAAATAATATTGCCACCTGGATCGGTGGGTAAGGTCGGCGCGAGATCCCGTCCTGTGGTGGGCTGATAAATTTCGCCATTGGCATTATAAATAACCCCTTTATCCTGTACGAAGAAATATTCAAAGCGTTCACCTTGAAGGGTTTGATCCCCTCGCGTTAACACCACATTGCCTTCCGCTACCGCAAAGCGATCGGGTAAATTAATACGCAATCGATCTGCCAATAACACCCCATTGGAGAAGCGCATAATCACCTTGCCAGTGGCCGTCACAATTTGTTGATTTGCGTCGTATTCCTGTTGATCGGAAACCAGTTCTACCACTTCGGGTGTTTTTTCAGGTTTAGTCGCATTGACAGGATTAACAGGAGGGGAAACGGGCTTGGCTAGATCCGTCGGGGCTTCGGGGGGAGAAGTTGCGTCGGAGTTTGTTGGTGCTCCACTATTGTCCTGATTCGGATTCTGGGCATCATCGGAGCGAATAATAAATTCTTGAACTTCGCCTTCCCTGGTTTGGGTGATTAAACGTTGCTTAAAATGAAGAAGATCGCGGTTTTTACTTAGCCCATAAATTTCCTGGGGAGCGATCGCTGTTAAAGAACGATTCGGGAAAACTGATTCAGTGGGAACTTCCTCTTTAGGGGATTGGACAGAAATGGGTTGACCGAGATCTTGGGCCGCCTGGGGAGGAACTAGTTCAGAAGCGGGAGGTGGCGTAATTTTTTTAGGGTCAGAGTAATAAAACTCAACAACCGAAGGTATAGTAGAAGGGGATTTTGTCGTAGAAGTTCCCGTTGTTTCTGCTACCAAAAAGGGAGTCGTTCTTCTAGAAGTAACGTTTTGGATCAGAGGGATGGGCGGCGGCTGGGGAGGTAGCGCGGATAGGGACATCTAGGTCAACAACTAAAGCTAGAAATCGGTAGTAATTACCTCAGACAAAGGGATTAACCACAATAACTGGGACGAGTCAAATCTCGCCCCCGTCGTCTTACTGACCTAACGTTAGCATAGCTTAATGGATTTACTCAAAGTCCTTCCGACCAGGGTTACGGGTGGGATCACTAGAGAGAAAGCCGAAAATAAACAGGGAGATAAAAAAGCCGACTACAATATAAACGGCAATTTTGAGAGTTACCATAAACGCTCCTAAAGACTGATGGTTAAATGCTGAAACAGCAAGGAAGTGTTATCTTGCCTTAATACTCTATCGCATTTCGGGCTGTCTCTGAGCGGCAAAATATTCTCAACAATCGGGAAAAATCAGTTCAAAAAATGGCTTGGAAAGCTTTAGATACCTTACTTCTGGCCCTACAGCAACAACCCAGTTGGGAAGCCTATCGTCAATATCAACATCTTCTGCAAGTGTGGGAAAAGGTCGTAGAACCCAGAATTTTAGCTGTGACCAAACCGTTAGCTCTCCGTCGTCAAGTCTTTTGGGTCGCTACCACCACCCCTGTCTGGGCCCAAACCCTCACTTTGCAGCGTTATCCCTTACTGAAACAGTTAAATAGGCATCTGGCCCAACCCTTACTGGACTTACGTTTTTCTGCCGCCCAGGGTTATCAAATTCAAGATCTGCCGCCCTCTCCTCATCGGGAAACTGTCGAACCTCCTAGCCGCTCTGAATCAGTGATCGCCCCTTCTCTTCCCATGTCTAATTTTACTGATTCTTCAAGGCCCCCTAAAACGCCAATGGAGGCCTTCGAGCGTTGGAAAAGCGTATTACAAAAGCGTGCTGAGCGATTACCCGCCTGTCCTCGCTGCCAAAGCCCCACTCTTCCTCAAGATCTGGAGCGATGGTCAGTTTGTTCGAGTTGTGTTCGTCAAAGATGGCATTAGACCGATATTGTAAGCTCATTGACCGGCTTCCAAACTGAAGAGTTAAAACATCTAGCTAGGACGACGACCATGCAAGGCGGTGAGCCAACCGAGATGTTCACTGAGCCAGGGATGCAGCATTTCCGGTTGATAACGCCAGCCCCAGTTCCCTTCGGCAGTTCCAGGCAGGTTCATACGAGCATCATTGCCCAATCCCATAACATCCTGGAGAGGAAAAATAGCAATATTGGCCACAGAAGCCAAGGCTAATCGAATTAAGCTCCAATGAATGCCTTCATTACAGATACAGCCCAGGTAGTCAGTAACTCGTTTTTGTTCTTCCGGCGATCGCTGGTTAAACCAACCCACTGTGGTGTCATTATCATGGGTTCCCGTATAAACTAAAGCATTGCGATCGTAATAGTTAAACGGTAAGAAACCATTGCCAGAATCGGAGTCAAAGGCAAAATGCAATACCTTCATGCCAGGAAAATGAAAATCATCCCGTAGGGCTTCCACTGCCGGTGTGATCACGCCTAAATCTTCGGCCACAATCGGCAAATCATCTCCCAATTCTGCTTTGAGGGTGGTTAGGAATTCTCGTCCTGGAGCCTCCACCCATTCACCATTGATAGCAGTTTTTTCGCCTTCGGGAACAGCCCAAAAAGCCTCAAACCCTCGAAAATGGTCAATGCGGACAATATCAACATATTTCAAAACAGAGCGAAAACGGTTTACCCACCAAGCAAAGTCCGTTTCTTGCAATTTTTCCCAGTTATAAACCGGATTTCCCCAAAGTTGACCCGTTTCACTGAAATAATCGGGGGGTACTCCTGCCATGAGGGCCGCTTCTCCCGTTTCCTCGTTGAGACAAAAAATATCAGGATTAGACCAGACATCAGAGCTATCGTGGGCAACGTAGATGGGAATATCCCCAAATATTAAAACCTGATTTTCATTGGCGTAGGTTTTGAGTTCTTGCCATTGCCGGAAGGTAAGAAATTGCAAAAATTGATGGTAACGAATTTCCTCGGCTAATAAATCTTGCCAATAACGAATTGCTTCGGGATGACGTTCGGCGATCGCCAGATCCCAGGTATGCCAACTGGCTCCTAGATGGTGTTCTTTGAGGGCCATAAATAGGGCATAGTCCGTTAACCACTCTGCCTGGTGTTCAATAAACACGACAAAATCGGCCTTGAGTTCCGGTAAATCTTCCTGCTGAAATGTGCTCCAGGCCTGTCGAAACAGGTTAGCTTTTAAACTTTTTACCGCTTCAAAATCGACTCTTTCAGGATTAAGCGTTGGTAGATCGTCCAAAGCAGAGGCAGAGATCAACTCCGCTTCCACTAATTTATCAGGACTGATCAGAAGCGGATTAAGCGCGAGGGCCGAATAACAAAGGTAAGGGGAATTGCCGTAGCCAGTGGGGCCAAGAGGGAGAATTTGCCAGATACGTTGATGACTTTGACGCAAAAAATCAATGAAGCGATAAGCTTCCTCCCCTAAATCACCAATGCCAAACCGACTGGGGAGAGAGGTGGGGTGCAATAAAATGCCACTGGAGCGTTGGTTTAACATTCGGGTTGTTTTTGACTCTATCTCTGCGATTTCATCACCAATAATAGTTGATAAAATCGTCACTCAAAGCAAGTTATTGTTGATCTACCTTGACATTTCGTCTTAACATTAGGTGTTTACGAAATTAAAGTAGTAGTCGAGCATTAGGGCAAACAGCAAAATTGATTGGCCGATAAGAACAATAAAGTAAATGAGAGGCTTGGGCTGAAAGGTAATAATCAGTAATCCTAAGCTCTTCAAGTTCAGGATACCGCCCACTAAAAGAAAAGCTAGTACGGCTCCAGACCATAAATGATCTAGGTAAGGCACCAGCCAGGCGTTAGGAATAATTGCCTCTAGGGATAATACAAATCCTAGTCCCATCATCAGTAAGGTTTGCTCCAGGGGGTTTGTCGCCTGTTCCATGAGAATTGCCTGGGGAATGAGAGCCTGAATCAAGGCCGCGATCGCCGACGCTAAAACTAGGATAATCCCAAATTCCAGACATTCCTCCATCATATTAATCATCAAGAGCCTAAGCTTTTCTGGCCAAGGGCGTTGATGCAGTTGAGGAACCGCATACTCATAGATTAAGTTGCCAGTCCGTTGTAGCGGATCATGACAGTCCTGGGATTCCACAAAGGAACCCGATCGCAAACAGGGAACCCTGGTCAGAGGATTGAGGGGTGGCTCTACCCTGGGTTTTTCTCGATAGCTACTAAAAATTAGGGAAATGGCGATCGCGATCAACCAGGTCAGCAGAATGCGAAGAAAGGCCATCCGAGGTTTATCGACTAGGGTATTAATTGTCCCCAGAATGACGACTAAATTGATGGTCGGAGCCGCAATCAAGGCACTGATGGCTAGGGATAATGGTGCGCCCTGGAGCAGTAAACGACGCACAATGGGAATTATGCCAATTTGACTGAGGGGAAGAATAAAGCCTAAACAACTGCCTACCATGCTACTCAAGATACGATTGCGGGGAAAACGGGCTTCTAGTTTGTGTTCATCCACCAGAACTAATAAAGCACTGGAAATTAAAGTCCCGATTAAGAGAAAGGGCAAGGACAAAAAAACTTGACTCAAAAAAAGCGTGAGGAGATCACTTGGTTGGAGCAGTTGCATCATGGGACAATTTCACTGAGTCAAGGTAGGCATTCTGTATAAACAAATTACCTTAATCCGACTCTAAACTATCAATTTTGTTAAGGTAATGAACTATATATACCATCACCGAAAATGTCTTCAAAGCCCTCAAAACCTTTCTGAGTCGTTAAACGAAGTCCGCGATCGCCTGCGCCTAAAGTTGGGTTGGGGCCAGGTAACCTAATTTATCGACCAGAAGCTGATGGAGCAAGGCTTGGGTGATCCTGATGAGCTTTTTCTGGAACAATTCCAGGTTTAATTGCTGCTGGTTAAGGCTTAAGGTAAGATTTTCCCCGTTTCGATAGTACCAGGCCTGGGCTTCGTAGTCCAAAAATGTTTGGCCAAGGGCTAATCCTTGAGACTGCCATTGCTTGGGGGAAAGATTTTCTGGTTCATCTAAGATCCTCAAAACTTGTTCTAGAAGCCTGGATAGAACGGCAGGTAATACTAGGGAGGCAGTTGGCGAGTTTAGAGGAGAGAGCTTGACCTCATTTTTCCCGATACTTCTTAGACGTAGCCAAGTACAAGCCCGCGCATGGGCATATTGGATATCGGCGATCGGGGCTGGGGCATCAATGCCAACGACTAAAGCATCTCGGCTGATGCTCGTTTGCAGCCTGGACTCTAAATGAATTAGCCAGGGTAAGAGTAAATCATAACTAATCGTAAACGTTAGCCACTCTGGATGGTGAATCTGTATCGAAAAAGGGAGATCTAAGCTTTGATTGCTCTGCTCTGGTGATTTCACTAATGCTTGTGACTCTATCAATTGCTGTTTAATCTGTCTGGTTAGCGTTTCAGGAGGACAGCCCAAGGGTTGGCAAAATTTTAAGGCGATCGCGGAATGGTAGCAAAGATGTTGCTCTGTAAGGCGCATTTTTAAGGGAATTTGCTCCCAGGTCGGCAGAAATGACGAAAATTGAGAAGCGACTCCCCCCCAGATGCAATACTGAACCTGTTTTTTTAATGACCCAGTAGATAACAATTCTGCGGATTTTTGGTAACTTAACCAAACAAGCTCACAATTGCCCTGGGATAAATTGATGGCCATTAGCGACTTCTCCCCCCTAACCACTTGGCCGGAACTCGTGCAATGGGGCCAAGAACATTACCGCGATCGCACCTTTGCTAAAGATAGCCTGATTCCGACCCGTCCTGGCCTATTGTACCTAGTTCATCAGGGTAGAATTCGTCTTAGCAGTCAAGCAATGGGAGGATCTCATTCCGCCTTAGAAAAAGAGCGTGGAGAGGGGGAATTCCTACTCGGATTTTTTGGCCTCGGTCAACCCCTAGAAATCCCGACTCAAGGGGCTTTCCGCTACGAAGCCTATGCCCATCTGGAGCAGACAGCCGTGATTTGGCTCTATTGGAATGAATTAAAACAATGGCCCAGTTTATACTTAACCATTTTGGAACAGTTTCACCAAGTTCAGCAACGTCAACTGGTTTGGATGAGTATTCTCGGCGAAAAATCAACCCTAATGAGATTACTCAATTTTTTGATTTTGCTCCTACGGGAAAGTGGAGAGAAAACAGACACAGAATGCTATTTACCCTACTTTATTAGCCATGCCCAAATTGGCAGTGCGATCCGCTCTAATCGCGTAACCATTACTCGCTTGATGGTTAAATTGCGAGAACAGGGCGTGATTGTTCCCCATGCCAACCATTTTATTATGATTAGCCCTGGCAAACTTTACCAAACCTATGGCATCCGATTAGAAACTGCCTCATAATTAACGGCTATTTTGCCATTAACACCACTGAAGTACGGGCTTGCACTAAATAACTGGTTTTGAGAATTGGAGGCGCGATCGCCAACTCACAAAAATCCTGGGGACTCGGCAGAAAGGTGTCAATCACGCGATACCATTGTTTACCCTTCGCTAGGGGCGGTAAATTGAAGATTAACGGCTCCCAATAGGCATTCAAAATAATATGTAACTGTTCTCCTGCTTTGGGATGGTGAAGCGTAAAGGCGAGGCTATGGGAATCGTAAGACCAATCTGGTAAGGCCACATCGACTCCATGCCAGACAACATGGGGATTAGGATGGCTCTCGGTCATGCCCAAATAGGTATGTTTTAACCGTTCTAAATCGATGGGTGGTGGTGGTATGACTTCTCCCGTTTCAGGATGAATTTCCAGTTGGGGGAAATCATTAAATCCCAAATCTAAGCTCTCTAAAACCCGTTCTTCCTGAAAAATTTTCAAGGATTGGGTCAACTGAATTAAACCCCTGACAAAATGGGTTTCTTCGGCATGGCTTTCCTCTCCTTGCCAGTCAAACCAACTCAGTTCATTGTCTTGACAGTAAGCGTTATTATTCCCCTTTTGAGTGCGACGAACCGGATCTCCCATTAACATCATGGGGGTTCCCTGGGAGAGAAAGAGAATGGTTAAAAAGTTTTTAATTTGTCGCAACCGTAGAGCATTAATAAGCGGATCATCGCTTTCCCCTTCAATGCCACAATTCCAACTGCAATTATCGTTAGAACCATCTCGATTTTCTTCCCCATTGGCCTCATTATGTTTTTCGTTATAGGAGACTAAATCATTGAGGGTAAAGCCATCATGACAGGTGACAAAATTAATGCTGCGGTTAATATCAGTATCTTTGCGATGGTAAATATCAGGACTTCCTAAAAGGCGATCGCTGAGACGTTTGACCATACCACAATCCCCCTTAACAAAGCGACGCACATCATCTCGATAGGGGCCATTCCACTCCGCAAACCAGTCTGCTAATTCCACAAACTTACCGACACTATAAAGCCCCGCCGCATCCCAGGCTTCAGCAATTAACTTAGTACCAGCCAACACCGGATCGGATTCGATCGCCCAAATAATATTGACTGTGCCACCTTCTGCACCGTGAAAGGGATTGCCCTTAATATCCCTGGCAAATACTGACGCTAAATCAAAGCGAAAACCATCTACATGCATTACCGAAACCCAGTAACGCAGACAGTCGAGAATGAGACCCCCGACCACCGGATGATTGGCCTTGACGCTGTTACCACAACCACTGTAATTGCTGTACTGACTTTCGTCCTCGTCCAAAATATAATAAGTCCGATTATCAATCCCCCGAAAAGAGAGAGTTGGCCCCTTTTCATTGCCCTCAGCCGTATGGTTAAAAACCACATCCAGAATCACTTCAATCCCTGCCTTATGAAGAGCCTTAACCATATCTCGAAACTCATCCACCGGGCCAATGGGATCTTGGCAGGAACTATAACCACGATGGGGGGCGAAAAAGCCGATGGTACTATACCCCCAATAGTTCGTTAAACCAGGTTGAGCATCCTCTGGATCAAAATAATGAACCGGCAGCAATTCCACGGTGGTAATGCCTAATTCCTGCAAGTAGGGGATTTTTTCAATTAAGCCCGCAAAGGTTCCTCGTTTGCTCTCTGGCAGAGCAGAATTAGGATTTTTAGTAAAACCACCGACGTGCAATTCGTAGATCACACTACAAGCGTAGGGAATCCGCAAGGGAGTATCCCCTTCCCAATCGTAATGGTAAGGACTGGTATCCACGACGACACCTCGCAAGGCCGTTGCACAGTTATCTACCCCATACTGCATTGCAACTTTGCGATCATAAATTTCATCCCCCACGATCGCCTTGGCATAGGGATCCAGCAAGACCTTACTAAAATCAAAGCGTAATCCCTGTTCTGGTTTAAAGGGGCCATTCACCCGATAGGCATAGATCTGACCGGCCTCTAAGCCCGGCACAAAAAGATGCCAATAGTAAAAAGTCTTATTGCATTGAGGATCGAGGGTAATCACCCGTGAAGGTTGGGGCGCATTGGGTTGATCAAATAAAAGTAAGACAACTTCCTGAGCAAATTTGGAGAAAAGGCAGAAGTTCACGCCATCGGGATAGACAGTGGCTCCCAAAGGAAAGGTTTGACCAGGGCGAAGTTCCTGATTGATATTAAGGGCTGTTACAGAGGAAATATCTAGGGCTGGGGCAGAACTGGAGATCATCATTGCGGAAGAAAGGAAAAAGTGAAACCAGGCGTTTTCTGACAAGACTGACGCGATTGACTTGCCAGATTCATACTAGGAAATAGTTCACAATTATCCTATCAGTTCTCTGAAAAGTTTTAACAGTAATAATGACAGTTTTGTTAAGATTAAGTAACATAAACCTTGCTGGTTTTGAGATTATAACATTTTCGGTCGATCTTTAGATAAACCTTAAGTATTTATTTGGTTTTATCCATCATTATTCGTGTTTTTTTTAAGAAGATTATCAACTTGTAAATTAATTCAAACAAATTGAGTATCGCTACTCAGTTATCGTTAGACTAAAGGTATTAATTAGAGGCAATTAGAGGCAATCAGCTATGATCAATACACTGTTAGAAAGACCCTCTACGGTTAATAAGGAAAAGGCTTTTATTCTCTGGTTTGAAGAAGTGGGAACCCATGATGTGGGTTTAGTCGGGGGCAAAAATTCCTCCCTAGGGGAAATGATTCAAGAGTTGACCAGTAAGGGTGTGAACGTTCCGGGGGGATTTGCAACTACTGCCCATGCTTACCGTCATTTTGTTGCTTCAGCAGGGGTAGAAGCCAAATTACGAGAGTTATTTGCTGATTTAGATGTCACCAATTTACCGAATTTACAGGAACGAGCAAAAAAAGCGCGTGCTTTGATCTTAGAAACACCTTTCCCTCAAGATTTACAAACGGCGATCGCCGAAGCCTATGCAGAAATGTGTCGTCGTTATGGGGAAGATACGGATGTTGCGGTTCGTTCCAGTGCCACTGCCGAAGATTTACCCGAAGCCAGTTTTGCTGGCCAACAGGAAACCTATCTGAATGTGCATGGCCTTAAAAGTGTTTTAGATTCCTGCCATAAATGTTTCGCTTCGTTGTTTACCGATCGCGCCATTTCCTACCGTCAAGAAAAAGGGTTTGATCATTTTGCCGTTGCCCTATCCGTTGGGGTGCAGAAGATGGTACGGTCTGATTTGGCCACCTCTGGGGTCATGTTCTCTATTGATACGGAAACTGGTTTTCGTCATGCCGCTTTGATTACGGCGGCCTATGGATTGGGAGAGAACGTTGTACAAGGTGCAGTCAACCCTGATGAGTATTTTGTCTTTAAACCGACCCTAAAAAATGGCTTTAAACCGATCCTCGAAAAACGCCTCGGCAGTAAGGCCATTAAGATGATCTATGCCGGGGGCAGCAAGTTAACGAAAAATGTGGAAGTTGCCCAGGTAGATCGAGACAAGTACTGTATTACGGATGAGGAAATTCTGCAATTGGCGCGTTGGGCTTGTATTATCGAAGACCACTATTCCAATGTCCGTAATACCGATACCCCTATGGATATTGAGTGGGCCAAAGATGGTTTGACAGGGGAATTATTCATTGTCCAAGCCCGTCCTGAAACGGTGCAATCCCAAAAATCGGCCAATGTCATCAAGACCTACGAATTAAAAGAACATAGTACGGTTTTGGCGACAGGTCGCAGTGTGGGAGCGGCGATCGGTCAAGGTAAAGCCCAAGTGATTCACAACGTTTCGGAAATTAATCAATTCCGGCCAGGGGAGGTTTTAATCACTAACCGTACTGACCCTGATTGGGAACCGATTATGAAACAAGCGTCGGCGATCGTGACTAATCAGGGGGGTCGGACTTGTTTTGCAGGAGATACCAAAATCCTGACTAATCAGGGCTTTATGAGTTTAAGCCAGATTCATGAACAGGGTTATGAAGGCTTATCCACTTTATCGTTGAATACTGCCACCCAACAAATGGAATGGAAACCGATCGTTGACACCATGAAACGCCCATCCGAAATGATTGGAGTCAGTGTGTCCCAAACAGGTCGAATTACTGATAATACTTTGCGTTTAACGCCTGACCATAAAATGGTGAATTTACGGAATGGCGAATACGTCAAAACCGAGATTCAAGAGATGTTGAAAGCGCAGGAAATGGTGTTAGTTTCCCAGAATGTACCGATGTTGGGAGATGGAAAAAACCAAGAAGCGGATTTAGCTTATTTCCTGGGTGGCATTATCACCGATGGTTCGATCTATACCAGTCGGACGCATGGAGAAGTGCAATTTATTCAAAAAGATGTTCCCGAAAAAGCAGCTTTTATTGCCACTATGCAGGAAAAAGCCACAGCCCTTTTTGGTAAGTCTTTCACTTCCTACGAAAAACCTGTTTCTTCTGGTTATATTCGCGGTGAAAAGGTGACAGGTCAAGCGACTGCCTATCGTCTATATTCCAAAGCTATTGCCCAGGCAGTCCAAACTAAAGAGCAACAAATCACCCAAATTCTCTTAGAAAATGGAGCCGAGGTTGCCTACCAATTTTTGGCAGGAGTCATTGACGGTGATGGTTGTTATGCCAATAATCGCATTAACATCTATATTTCCGAAGAGAATTTGTTACAGGCAGTGATCATTGCTTGTCTCAAAATTAATACGGTTCCCCAAGTGACCAAAAATCGCAATATCTATAATGTGCAGATTGTGGAAAAAGTGGCCGAAATTCTTAGCTATACCCAACGGGTGAAAGGAGAGGTTAAAACCCGCACTGTTCAAACGCGCTTTTTTGCTACCAAACAATTATTTGAAGGAGAAGTTAAGGGACAAATTAAACTCCGTAAGGATAATAATTTTCTAATTTCTGACAAGCAATTACGGGAAATGGGCCAATTTGAATCTCTGTTGAACAGTGATTTACGGATGCAACGGGTGGTTCAAGTAGAGGATGCTCAAGCGGCTGATGTTTATAACATGACCGTGGCCGATCATCACAACTATGTGGTCTTCACCGAAAAATATACCCCTGTGGTGGTTTGTAACTGTCACGCTGCCATTATTGCCCGTGAGATGGGGATTCCGGCGATCGTGGGTTGCAATGATGCCACTGAAACCATTCCTACCGGCCAAGATGTGACAATCTGCTGTTCGGAAGGGGATGTGGGTCAAGTGTTCACAGGCATTTTGAAATACGAAGTCCACGAAACGGCTTTGGATAATTTACCCCGCACCAAAACCCAAATCTTAATGAATGTGGGTAATCCAGAGCAAGCCTTTGGTTTCGCCAGTTATCCCGCTGATGGGGTTGGTCTCGCTCGTTTAGAGTTCATTATCGCCAATCATATTAAGGCTCACCCCTTAGCTTTGATGAAATTTGATGAATTGGAAGACAAGGAAGCCAAAGCGGAAATTGCCGAGTTAACTAAACTCTATGCAGACAATCGCGCTCAATTCTTTGTGGATAAGTTGGCACACGGGATCGGCATGATTGCGGCGGCGTTCTATCCCAAACCTGTGGTCGTGCGGATGTCGGATTTTAAAACTAATGAGTACGCTGGTTTGCTCGGTGGTCGTCAGTTTGAACCGAAGGAAGAAAACCCGATGATCGGCTGGCGGGGTGCGTCTCGTTACTATGATCCGAACTATCGTGAAGCCTATGCGTTGGAATGTAAAGCTTTAAAAATGGTTCGGGATGAGATGGGTTTAACCAATGTGATTCCCATGATTCCTTTCTGTCGCACCCCTGATGAAGGTCGCAAGGTAATTGCAGAGATGGAAAAGAATGGTTTGAAACAAGGGGAAAACGGCTTACAAATCTATGTGATGTGTGAGTTACCCAGCAATGTTATTCTCGCCGATGAGTTTAGCAAGGTGTTTGATGGTTTCTCCATTGGTTCCAATGATTTAACCCAATTAACGTTAGGTTTAGATCGTGATTCTTCTTTAGTTGCTCACCTATTTGATGAACGCAATGAAGGGGTTAAACGCATGGTTAAAATGGCGATCGAGACTGCCAAGAAAAATGGTCGTAAGATCGGGATTTGTGGTCAGGCTCCTTCGGATTATCCTGAGTTTGCGGAGTTCTTGGTTGAGCTTGGCATTGATTCGATCAGTTTGAATCCAGATTCGGTGTTGAAGACTGTTTTACGGATTGCTGAGGTTGAAAAAGCCAAAGGTTAATCTGTCGTTGTGATCAAAGGGGTGTGTTATGTTGCATTAATACACCCTTATAGAGTCCATTTGGTATCTTTGCCAAAACCATTACCCAGTATGGATTATGGAGAATTTGTCAAAATCCATGTAATTCTTACCAGTTAAGGGTTACAAGAAAGATACCAAATAGGTTCTATAGGAGCGAAAGCTTTATGATAAAAGTTTTGTATAGCTCAGTTTTGAGATTACTAGGCGTAAAAATTTTTATTTTTTTGCTTTTGGTTACTAGATTGTATCATTTAAGATATGGAGGTTTACAAATGAAAGTTGTTATGTTGTTAGGAACTGGAGTCATTTCATTTGCAACTATGGTGGTCGCCCAAAGTCCACTTCCACCAGATCAACCATCTGGCATATACACATCCCAAGGGCATTTATATTACTGGAATAATGCCCGAAAAACCACTTGTCATGTTGTTAATCCAATTCAAAATAGAGTGATGGCAAAGAAAGGCGTAACTAATCGAGATGCGTTTTTCACGCCCTATAATTATAAAGATGGATGTTTATGGCCTCAAGGCGTTTATGAGCCACAAGGTGAAGGTAAGGCTTTTTATATCAACTCGCATTCGCAAATTTGTCATATTCCGACACCAGCACTACACTCAATGTTAGCGCAGAAGTTTGGAGTTAACGAAAGTTCTTCCTTTGCAATTATCTCTAGTGGGTTAAAAAATATAGGGATTTGTCCAACCCCAGAATGAAGTGTTATCAATGCTCTTTTCGTTCAATTTTCAATATTTTGATATAGATATCGCTTTTTCGACAATAATTGAAAAGGCGATTTTTTATGAATTATCGGGCTAAAATAGAGCAACAGCAATTGAAAAGGTACAAAAAGTATGCTCACGAAATCTTTAGTTATAACCACATCCCCAGAAATTATGGGAGGAACCCCAGTTTTTGCAGGAACCAGAGTTCCTGTGCAGACCCTTCTTGATTATCTGTAAGCGTTCAGGGGGGTAGCACATTTACCAAAATACTTAAAACCCTTGTATAGCAAGGGATAGATGAGATTCATGCGATGGGATGATTTCGCTTAAGCGGTCTAAAAGGCGATCCACAACTTG
>JAYKJI010000435.1:0-29106 GCA_035285405.1 Snowella sp.
CTCTTAATGCAAGGGTTTTGAGCCATTTTAACCTATTTTCCTGCATTCTAGCTGTTCTTAATTTGGCTACTATCTTTTCTCCGTAAGGGTTTCAGCTTTTTTCAGCAAGCCCTAATTAGCTAAAAAATGACAGCCTAATTAAGAAGTGAAAAGGTTATCTCTAGCCTCAAAATTTACTGTGCTTAAAATCAATACAAAGCAGTCCTAGAAGGACGGGGTTTTAAACCCAGTTTTTCTGATAAAACTTAAAAAGAAATGATCAAATAACCCTCATGAAACTTAGCTCCTGTCACTGGCTGACCATTCAAGGGCACCGGAAGATCGATATTGCGACGTTGATCTCCGGCTTCAATCGTAATTTCGGGGCCAGATTGGATTAATTTAACCTGTTTCTTATCAAAGCCAGGCAAAAAGACCTTCACCTGACGCGCGGCTAGATCAATAGTTAGCGGTTTAGGCACATTCGCCCATTGTCTGACATCAGGAACGGCGGCGATCAAATTATCCCAGGATTGGTCTGACTGTTGGGGTAAAGAGGTGATAGTTAAAGGCTGAAAGGTAGCGGTTAAATCAGTTACACTTCCCCCTGGTGTTTGCAATACCCCCTTAACGGTCAAACCCACTTGCTGAGCTCCTCCCCATAAACGTTGGGCTACCATGACGGCGGCGGGTTGAGAATTGGTAACTAGGTAGGCAGCAAAACGATTCGGATCATTCAGAAATTGTTTGCCGTCAGTGAGGAATTTTTCAGGGCTAGAGGAACTTTGAGAATGGGTATCCCTATTCGAGGTCACGTTATTAAATAGAGCACCAGTGATCGGTTGAACAAAGGGAGCTAGGGTTCTGACCACATCGGAATCTTGCAGTACTTGGCGGAATCGTCGCCAATACCAATCAGCAATTTCGGGAACGCCCAACATTCTGAGGGCATTGAGCTGGCCGGGCCCGTCATAGACAATGACATCATACTGTCCTCCCTGGGCATATTCCCGCAGCGTATTTAGGATTAAAATTTCATCCATGCCTGGCAATATACCGAGTTCCTGACCATAGATATTCTTCAAGGTCGGCGATCGCAAATATTGGGATTCAAGTTCTTTAATCTGTTCCCAGCCCTGCTCTAATAAAACCGTTGAACATAGATGAACGCCACTTAAATTGGGTTCGATAACCGTCACACTAGCGGTTAAGGGAACTGACCACAGCCATCCGAGGGTAGGATCTTGCCCCGCTAAAAGGACACGACTACCTAACATAGCCAACTTTTTGGCGATCGCGATCGCGGTGGTGGTTCGTCCTGTTCCACCTTTGCCCAGAAAGGTAACAATTAAAGCCATGACATTACGATTGCATTATGATTCAAGGGCCAGGGGACTAAATATTTCACAAAGATTTTAATTCGTCTTCAAAAAACCAGGTAGCTGTTTTATCATCAAAGGCAACCACTGCCCCAATGCCGCTGCCATCAGTCATTTTAAAATCTTTAACAACACCAACTTTGCCCAGTTTACCGACAACATCCGAAGAAACGCGATCTCTCAGACGATAAACTTGTACTTTTTGTCCAATCTCTACTGCCATATTCAGATAATTAACAATTAACGTAAATGAACTATCCCTTAGTGTAGCGGAATTTGCCACCTATCCTAGAACTGTCCACCGAAATCCTTTCTGCCTTTTTAAGCAAATCCTGTCTAGGCATGAATCTCTTGGCCTATTCGGTTAACTTACCTCGACAAATGCTACTCTAGTCTATAGAATGGCTCCTTAGCCCTTGATTCCTGGTTTAACGTTACTATGGCCTTATCGGTACCCACACGCTTGAAGTGGTCGCCTGTACAGCGATACTTAGAGCTACTTCATATTTTGGTGGAACGCAATCTTAAAGGACGGTATCGAGGTTCCTTTTTAGGAGTCTATTGGTCGCTTTTAAACCCGTTATTCATGACAGGTATCTACGCAGCAATTTTTGGACATTTTTTTATAAGCTTTTACGAAGGTTCGATTTTTAATTATATTTTAGCTGCTTTTACCGGACTCATTGTTATTAACTTTTTTTCCTCATCAACCAATCAGGCTCTATCTAGTGTGGTAGGAAGTGGTGGCTTGATGAATAAAATTCGTTTGCCAATGACGGTATTTCCTCTCTCGATGATTGTGGCTAATGTTTTTCAGTTAGTGGTTGGCCCCTTACCCCTCTTGGCGATCGTCACCTTTTTACATTCTCACAATCTTCTGAATGTTCTAGCTCTCTTGTTACCGCTATTAGCTCTAACGCTTGTCTGTACAGGGGTTGGCTATCTTGTAAGTGCACTTTATGTTTTCTTTCGAGACTTGCCCTACTTCTACGAACTGGTTTGTTTTTTACTATGGATGGGATCTCCTATCTTTTACCCCGCCAAAATTGTACCGGAACCGATCCAGCGTTTTCTAGTCATTAATCCTTTATTTTTTATTATTGAAAGCATTCGCCAAATTTCCCTCTCTGGCAACTTACCTGACATGGGACTGATCGCTCACTCTCTTCTGAATGGTATTATTCTATTGCTATTCGGATGGCTTTGTTTTCGAGCTTGGCAAAATCAATTCATGGATCTGTTATAAGCCTTTTCTTAGATGACTGAAGTTATTCGCCTAGACAACGTGACCCTGTATCGAAGAACCCAAGAGGAATTTTCTTACGATCTCAAACGAACCATTCTCTCCATTTTTGAAGGGAAATATCGTAAACCCACTAAAAAATTAATTCTCGACAATCTAGATTTGGTGGTCAATGCCGGCGAGAAAATTGGCATTATCGGCTCCAATGGTTCAGGAAAATCTACCCTATTGAAGGTGATTAGTGGTATTTTGAAACCTACCAAGGGAAGTTTGCGAGTGAGAGGGGATATTGCCCCTTTAATTGAGTTAGGAGCCGGTTTTGATCCTGATTTATCGGTCAAGGATAATATTATTCTTTACGGTGTGATGTTGGGTTTTTCTCGTCAAGAAATGAAGACGCGGGTTGCCTCAATTTTAGATTTTGCTGAACTTCAAGATTATTCTTTCGCCCCCGTTAAGTCCCTCTCTTCAGGGATGTCGGCTCGTTTAGGGTTTGCGATCGCCACCGATGTGAAACCGGATATCCTGATTTTAGATGAAGTGCTGTCTGTGGGAGATGAGAGTTTCAAGCATAAATGCCAAGCCCGTATGGATAAATTATGGGATCAACACACCACAATTCTGGTAGTATCACATGGGCTAGAATTCATCCAGGAATCCTGTCAGCGAGCCATCTGGCTAGATCGGGGTAAAATTCGTTTTTCGGGTAGCACGGAAGATACCATTGCTCATTACCTCGAAGCAGTCAAGCAAAGTGAGATCCATCATTCTCCACTTTAACAAAGGCTATATTTCTAGCATCCTGATTAAGTTCAATAAGTTCAACAAATTAATTTAAATTAAGATTCCCTACTGTTCCCTTATGAAAATTTTGATCACGGGTGGAGCCGGCTATATTGGTTCCGTTTTGACCCCGATTTTGTTGACCCAAGGCTATGAAGTCACGGTTGTGGATAGCTTAATCTTTCGGCAGACAAGTTTGGCAGATTGTTGCCACTATGACACTTTTGAGATTGTACGCGGCGATTGTCGCAATGAGTCATTGATGAAAGGTTTGCTAAAAGACGCTGACGTGATTATTCCCTTGGCGGCTCTGGTGGGGGCACCTCTCTGTAGTCGGGATGAAATTGGCACTCGTAGCATTAACCAAGATGCAGTGCAAATGCTCTGTCGATTAGCTAGTCCTCAGCAACGGATTTTAATGCCTGTTACCAATAGTGGCTATGGCATTGGCGAGGCCGGTAAGTTTTGTACAGAAGAAAGTCCCCTTCGTCCGATTTCTCTCTATGGTGTGACTAAGGTGGAAGCAGAAAAAGCTGTACTGGAACGAGAAAATAGTATGACTTTCCGACTGGCAACGGTGTTTGGGATGTCACCTCGGATGCGGGTCGATTTATTAGTCAATGATTTCGTCTATCGAGCAGTTTATGATCGGGCGGTGGTCATTTTTGAAGGACATTTTAAGCGCAATTATATCCATATCCGAGATGTGGCTAAGGTCTTCTTACATGGTTTGGAGAATTTTGAAGCCATGAAGGGCAAACCCTATAATGTGGGTTTAGAGGATGCTAATCTTTCCAAATTAGAACTCTGTGCGGAAATTCAAAAGTATTTGCCCAATTTTGTTTATCTGGAGGCTCCCATTGGCGAAGATCCAGACAAACGGGATTATATTGTCTCCAATCAACGCATTTTAAGTACCGGCTTTGAGCCAGAGTGGCCTTTGGGTCGGGGAATTCGTGAGTTGATTAAGGGTTATACCTTGCTTCGCAATAGTCTGTACTCAAACGTTTAGTCTCAAATCAAGAGCAAAGTACAAGGGCGATCGCTGTTTTATAAACCCAAAAATAAGGGGCGATCGCTTTTTCGAGCAAAACTTTTTGTTAAGAATTTAAGGGAATAACGAATACCCAATCTTGATAGTTAGGATTACGATTTTCTGTCACCGCCGTTAAGGTTTCCTTCAGTTTATCTGTGATCGGATGTTCTTTGGGTAGAGGAAAGGTTTCAATTTGCTTAACGGGGGTAATTTTGGCTGCCGTACCACTTAAAAAGACTTCATCCGCAATCAATAATTCCGATTTGTCGATGGCGCGTTGTAGAGTGGGAATCCCTAGATCCTGGGCAATTTTGAGGATACTATCACGGGTAATCCCTTCGAGAATATCCTGTTCTAAACCAGGCGTGATTAGCTGTCCATTGCGAACCATAAAAACATTCATGCCCGTTGCTTCGCAGACTTTTCCTTGGGTATTCATGAGAATAGCTTCATCAAATCCCGATTCCACTGCTTCTGTTTTTGCCAGGGCTGAGGTGATGTAGGCCCCACTAATTTTGCCTCGGAGTGGAAAACTTCGATCTTCCTGGCGGTACCAAGAACTAATGCGACAACTGACACCATCAGCCGATAAATAGTCTCCCATTTCTAGACCATAGACTAAAAAATCTTTTTCAATATTGTGTAAACGGGGCGCAATACCTAGACCAGAACTATAGACTAGGGGACGAATATAAAAGGAAGTCGTCGGTTGATTTTTCTGAATAAAATCAATAATGATTTGTTGAATCTTATCGGCTGAAATCTGATAGTTAAGAAAAGTTGCACTCTGACTAAGGCGTTGACAATGGCGATCTAGGCGGAATAAAAGAATTTGCTGGGGATTTTGGGGATCAGGAATACCTCGCAATCCTCCAAAGGCAGCGGTTCCATAATGTAAAGCATGGGTGGCCACCGAAAGATTGGCATTTTCAAAGGGAACAAATTGATTTTGAAAGTAGGCGATCGGGAGAAACTGGTGCATTGCAGAAATCAGGGATTAACTCAGAGATAAAAATATCAGTCAACGCGAATCACTTTTGGTTTTTACTCTAGACATTGCCCAAAAACATTGCTGGAGAAAGAGATGGATGACATTAGGGAGACTCCAACCAGCCGACAAACTTTTTCCTTTGGTCATTAGAGGGATTTTGAATCTTGACAACCTCATAACGACTGGGTTGGGGAGCCGCCAGTTGAACAGTAACGGTTCTTAACGTATCCTGATGAAACACGGTTATTTGAATTATATCATCGGCTTGATAATCTTTGAGACGCTGGGATAGATGTTCAGCATCAACTCGTAGCCCATTTAAGGCCAATAATTCATCATCGGGACTTAAGCCAGCTTGTTCGGCAGGAGAATGACGGGCCACAAATTTAATCCGTTCTTTATTATTTTCTGATTGAACTTTTATACCGAGATAGGGTAGAGCTGGTTCCTCAAAAATAGCTTGGAGTTGTAGTCCAAAGGGAGCAAGATAGATATTAAAGGGGATTTCTTCAGTGTGATAAAGATAGCGTTGGAAAAATTCAGTTAAATCCTGTTGAGCAATCTCCGAAATCACTGTTTCTAATTCTGTGGGGGTAAAACCTTTTTCAATTCGGCCAAATTTTTCCCACATCTGTCGCAATACGTCATCAAAAGAACGTTGATTTTGAAAGCGATCACGGATGATCAAATCGAGAAGTAATGTAACCAGTTGACCCTTAAGATAATAGGACATCTGGGAATTATCACTATTGGCATCACGGCGATAGAGCTTGATCCAGGCATCAAAACTGGATTCAGTCAACGGTTGTACCCGACGACCTGGAGTTAGCAGAAAACGAGTTATTTCTTGACCCAGTTTTTTGAGAAAAGTATTACTATCATAGATTCCGGCCCGTAGGGGAATCAGTAAATCATAGTAACTGGTGGTTCCTTCCGAAAACCAGAGAGAAGGGGTATAATTCTCCTGCTCATAGTCAAAGTTTTCTAAGGCCTGCGGTCGGATGTGTTTAATATTCCAGAGATGAAAAAATTCATGGGCCACTAGTTGCAGAAAATTCTGATACTTTTCTAGTTCTCGAAAACCAAAACGGGAATAAATTAAACTACAGGAGTTTTTGTGCTCTAGTCCACCGTAACCTTGACTGGCAAGATGCAAAATAAAGCAATAATAATCGTAGGGAAGACCCCCAAAGAGATTGGCTTCTACGGTAATAATTTTTTTTAGATCGGCAATGAGGCGATCGCTGTTCAGATTTCCCTTTCCCCAAACGACAAAATGATGAAGCTTATCTAAAACCTGAAATTCATAACGAGTATGCTGGCCAATTTCGACGGGAGAATCCACTAGGGTATCAAAATTCGGTGCGAGAAAGGTTGGTATAGCATCATGGGTGGAAATAGCGGTTAAGCCCGTAGCCACTTGCCAATCTGCCTGGGGAGGAATAATCCGCAGGGTGATGGGGAACTTCTCAAAATCAGAAATGAAAAAGAAGAGAGCCGCTCCATTAAAATAACCATGAGAATGATCGAGGTGATTGGTTCTTACCGATAAATCGTAGGCATAGATACGATAAAAAACAATAATTTTGTCAATATTTGGCGTTTGAATACACCAATGATTCTTAGCAATCTTCTGATGATTCAAAGATTTTTGAGAGGTTTCTTGATAAGCGGCAAAATCCTGAAGATGTCTCACATATTCTCGAATGAGGTAGGAACCCGGTGTCCAAGCGGGCATTTTTAAGTTAAGTTGCGGAAGTTGCCAATTTTCTACGGTTAAGGTAACTTCAAAATAGTGAGAATTCGGTTGTGGCATCGCCACTTCATAGGTAAATTTAGGCATTCTTTTGATTGAAATTAAAACTGTTTAGAAAAATGATATAGTTGCTTAAGATTGGTAATATAAAATTGATTATCTTCTTCGCTACTGACCAGTAGATGATTCTCCCTGAGTTGCTGGAGAACTGTGCTGATAACTTCCGGTTCTGTGTTAATTAGATCCGCAAAAATCTGTTCCGATAATTTCCAAATGGCAATGCCTTTGTCGGTACTTTTACCATAGTTCTCTGCCAGATAAACCAAGGTTTTCATCACCTTGCGGGTAGAGGATTGAGAGGTAGATTTAAGTCGCCGATACAGATGGCGTACCCGTTGAATGGTTAATTGCAGCATTCGCTGTTGAAGCTGATTATCCTTAAGCAATAACTGTAAAAATCGTTGGGCCGGAATGGTTAACAAGCGTGTTTCAGAAAGAGCGATCGCTTGATTGAGAGGCGGATAATCATCAAGAACGGCCATAACCCCAAAATAATCCCCTTGCCCCAGAACTTCGAGGGTTTTTTCCTGTTGTTGAACTTTAGTGGAAATTACCACCCAGCCGGAAATAATGAAGGAAACTGACTTACCCCAACCATCGGGCGGAATGAGGATCGCTTGAGGCTCATAAATTTGTTCTTCAGATACTGACAGCACCCAGCCAATCGTCTCAGGACTAGCGGTATTCAAGAGCGGGACTCGTTCACTGACGGATTCGGGTTCCATGATCTAGGAAGTTGCAAGCCCGTTCACAAACGGTACTAAAAGAGAAAGACCTATCTTGACATTCTCGTCCTTTGTCTGTCAACCGTTCCCGATGGGGAGGAGGAGCAGATAGCTAGAAGAAAACGCGATGTTGCAAAGCCGGCATTTGTTGACGAACCTGTTTTAAACGAATGGGATTAATTTCAGCGATCGCCATGCCTGGTTTTTCCCCTGCATCAGCCAAAATAACACCCCAGGGATCAATAATCATGGCATGACCGTGAGTAAAACGACGTTCGTAGTGACAACCCGTTTGGGCGGGAGCAATCACATAGCAGGTATTTTCAATCGCTCTCGCCTGTAGTAGCACTTGCCAATGATCTTTGCCGGTAAAAGCAGTAAAAGCGGCTGGAATAAAGAAAACCTCTGCGCCCTGCTGAGATAAATGGCGATACAGTTCTGGAAAACGTACGTCGTAACAAATTGATAGACCCAAACGGCCAAATTTTTCAGAATCATAGACAGGGGCAATGGTCTGACCTGCCATCACTGTACTTGATTCACAGTAGGTATTACCATCGGGCACATTCACGTCAAAGAGATGGACTTTATGATAATGACTTAACTCTTCGCCATTGGATGAGACTAAAATAGCGGTATTGTAGGCTTTTCCCTCATTATTTTCCACTGGAACTGGAAAGCCACCGGCTAGGATCGTCACTTGAAAACGCTGGGCCATGGTTTTAGCAAATCGGGATGCCTGTTCAGCAATTTCCTTGGCCTGCTGTAATTTCAAGCTCTCATTCCCTAAAAAAGCAAAATTTTCTGGCAAGCCAATTAATTCTGCACCGCGATGTACCGCCAGTTCAATTAATTCTTCCGCCTCGGCCAGATTTTGAGCGAGGTCAGGTTGACTGGTCATTTGCAGGGCAGCAGCAAGATAGGGTCTCATTAGGTCTAAGTCAAATCACAGTTACAGAAGCCATCGCTTGTTATTTTATCTTGCCAAGGACGCGATCGCTGAATAGAGCTTCAGAATTCGGTTTAAGACATTCGAGCCGATAAGTTATGTTAAGAAAGTTGTGGCTTTATCAATTTAATCGTTAATATTCTTAGCATTTCTTTGGGAAATTAAACAATTACCGTGATCAAATTTTTTCAAACTCAAATTCTGCCATCCAAACCCGTTCAATTACTGATCCAAACTGTCTGGCATTGGCAGCAAGATGATTGCCTCGAAATGGGGGCAGCCCTGGCCTACTATGCCCTTTTTTCCCTTTTTCCTATTTGTCTAGTCATGCTCAGTCTTGTGGGATGGCTATTAGGGCCGAAAACAGATAGCTATGCCCAATTACTGACCCTGGCCAAAAATGCTCTTCCCCCGGAACCCTATCAAATCGTGCAGGAGACATTACTCAATCTCAATCAAAGTAGTCTAGGGGCAGGTTTGATCGGTTTTTTCTTACTACTGCTGACCGCTAGTAAAATTTTTGAAGCCCTAACCCGTAGCGTGAATAAAGTCTGGAAACTAGAACCTAGATCTGTGATCCAATCAGGGCTAAAAAATCAGGTGATAGCTTTTTTTAAAGATAAGATTCTTGCTTTTTTATTGGTTCTTAGTACCGTTTTAATCTTTTTACTCTCCATGTTGTCCAATCTTATTCTGCAAATTGTCATGGAAATCATTAATCATTTTCAATCGTTAATACCTTGGTTGAAGGTAGATGATTTACTCCTGATTAAAAGTGTGCAAGCTAGTATCTCCTATCTCATGATTGCCACCGTGATCATGGCCCTGTTTAAAGTCTTACCTTCCTGTCGAATCGCTTGGCAAAGTATTTGGCTAGGGGCCTTATTGACAACTTTATTATTAATGTTACTCCAAAATTTTGTCAGCAATGGCATTATCCGTATTGGTGAAAGTTTCCAAGCCTACGGTGTGATTGGCAATGTAATGGTTTTGTTGCTCTGGATTTATCTGATTTTTCAAATCTTTTTCCTCGGCTGTGAATTTGGCTACGTTTATACTCAACTGATCATTAACGACTCAACCAAGTACAAACATGATTAGCAATAAGTTTTCCGCCTAACTGGTGTCCTGCTTTGTTCCAATGGCCAATCCCCATCGCGGTATTGTCGAAGCCATGCAAAAAGACATGATTTTGATCCCCATAGCGTTGCAAAGTGGCGGCTAGATTAAGTACATCAAAACCACTGCTTTGACCGATTTTTTGGATTCTCTGATCGGGATAAAAAAGATTAGTAGCACCTTGACGTTTTAAGGCTTCTCGAACCTGAAGATCAGGGTAAACTTGGGGAGGATTACTGAAGGTTACGGCTAAAAATTTAGCTCCTTTTGCTTTTACCGCTTGATTCATTTCTTTTAATAACGCTTCGGTAATCTGCCAAGCTTCTTGCCAGTTTTGCTCCTGGGGTTCTCGGTAGAGATTGGCATCAAAATCTAGAGCCGGAATAATTGCGGTTTTATCATCTTTATTGCTATTACCGGCATTGCCCACTAAAGGCTGATGGGTTGTAATAGCCCGTTTAGCTTCATTAATGACTTGTAAAACACGAGAATGGTTAATTAACCAAAATAAAGCTTGCCGAAATTGACTACCTCGACGACGATAGGTATCACTGTCTTGAAAGGACATATCCCATTCAAATTTCCCTTGCTTTTTAACCAGAAACGGCGCAAAGCGATCGCTGGGACTCAGAGCTTTAGAATTATTGACCAAATCATTGCCAGTAAAAATTTCTAGCAGTACCAGATCCGGTTTATATTTCCAGACTTCATGCTTGAGAGTCATCAACTCTTGAGCCGTCCCGTAATCCCCTACCCCAAAGTTAATTACTTCTATTTTTTTACCAGCAAAAGCAGGACAAGAGGGCAAATTCTCTGCCAAAACTGCCCAAAAAGTTTCTTCGGCGTTGACTTGAATGGCTTCGGAAAAAGAATCTCCTAAAATAGCAATCCGATAGGTATCAGACGGTTTAACGAGATCATGATCTTTGTCTCGCAAACTATCCTGATTTAGGGAGACATAACCGTTGCCTTCGTGTGTCCATTGGGCCGAATAATTGGAAATCAAAGCGTGACCTCGATAGGGATCAACTTGATAAAAACTGGGATAACTAATACCGGCAATCCGTAACCCAATTTCCATGACGATGATCCCAAAACCAACACCTCCTAAACTAAGGAGAAGATTGGCCGCCATCTGTTTAAGTTTTCGGCGATCGCCCATCTTGCTTGCTAATCCAAAGAACCTTCCACTAAACCATTAAAGCCGTAAATCCGACGTTCTCCCACAAAAGGAACTAATTCCACCCTTTTTTCATCCCCTGGTTCAAATCGAACCGCCGTTCCAGCCGGAATATTCAAACGCATTCCCATGGCCGCTTCCCGATCAAACAAAAGGGCCGTATTAACCTCATAGAAATGAAAATGAGAGCCCACCTGAATGGGGCGATCGCCGCTATTGGCCACTTGGATTTGTCGTGTTTCCCGTCCGGCATTAATTTCAATTTCTCCTGGGACGGTTACTATTTCACCTGGAATCATGGTCATGGTCTCCCCAAAGTTGTCTAGATTAGTATAAGTTTTGCGGTGAGGTGAAAGAAAAGACAGTAAACTTAGCGAATGGGATCATGAACGGTGACTAATTTAGTGCCATCAGGGAAAGTAGCTTCCACCTGTACCTCTGGAATCATTTCCGCAATACCTTCCATCACATCGGCACGAGTCAGTAGGGTTGCGCCAAAACCCATCAATTCGGCAACGGTCTGACCATCTCTCGCCCCTTCTAAGATAGCCGCAGAAATGTAGGCAACAGCTTCGGGATAGTTTAATTTAAGACCACGCGCTTTACGTCTTTCCGCTAGGAGGGCGGCAGTAAAAATCAGTAATTTATCTTTTTCATGGGGAGTTAATTGCATAGGAGAAAGGGAACAGAGAAAAAATACAAGGGTCAATAAAATTGCCCTTTCCTAATCATACTCGCCAATTTCCGTCTTAATCATCGCTGGACAGAGAGCGTTTCGGGGCAGAGCCTAAAAATCGCATCTTGAGAAGATCAGACCATTTTTGATTTTTTGTACCAGATGAACAGAAACCTCGCCGTGGCCCCAGTATTATTACTCAGCATTTCAGTCCATTATCAAAAAGACAAAATGTCTAGCTGTTTCCAAGGCCAGCACTGCCATTCCAAGGCTCTCTCTGATTGGTCACCAGGCTGGCTTATCCATTCTCCATAAAGCAGGAGAGGGAACTTAGCCTTTAACCTTAACGACAACTTTACAAAATGTAAAGATTTGTTTAGTATTGTTAAGGAAGCCTCCTTAATGAATCTTCTTTGATTAGTAAACTTTTAACAATTTGGCCTTTGGACTAGCGGGATAGTCGGGCTGGATACCCAGAAAACTTCATTCTTTGTTACCCGGCCATCTAGCTTTCTCGTTTCCCTCATTTAACCCTGACCCTGCATTAGACCTAATTTCTATTCTTATATTTCGTCATGAAGACTGCGAAAAATACTCCGGATCCGGTTCGCGCTTACTTACGGGAAATTGGTCGTGTTCCCCTGCTCAGCCATGAAGAGGAAATTCTCTATGCCAAGCGCATTCAGCGTTCTGTTGCTCTGTTTGAACTCAAGGCAACCCTAACCAAGCAGTTAGGACAGGAACCAAGTCAAACTCAATGGGCTGACCAGGCCGGTTTGTCAGAGCCTGAACTCTTGGTGGCGATCGCGTCGGGAGAATCGGCCAAACGCAAAATGGTTGAAGCTAATCTGCGTCTCGTCGTATCAGTGGCGAAAAAATATCTGAAGCGCAATTTAGACTTATTGGATTTAATTCAGGAAGGAACGATTGGTATGCAGCGAGGGGTCGAAAAGTTTGATCCGACCAAGGGTTATCGCTTCTCAACCTATGCTTACTGGTGGATTCGTCAGGCCATTACTAGGGCGATCGCTGAAAAGAGCCGTACTATTCGCTTACCTATCCACATCACAGAAAAACTCAACAAAATCAAAAAAGCGCAACGACAACTAGCGCAGGAGAAAGGTCGAGCCGCTACAGTTATCGAATTAGCCCAGGAATTGGAAATTACGCCCAAGCAAGTCCGAGAATACCTGGAACGAGCCAGACATCCTCTGTCCCTCGATCTTAAGGTGGGTGACAACCAGGACACAGAACTAGGAGAACTCCTAGAAGATACCGGCCCTCAACCGGAAGATTTTGCCACCCATGCTTCCCTTCAATTAGATTTAGAAAATCTGATGGCGGATCTCACGCCCCAACAGCGAGAAGTCTTAGCTCTCCGCTTTGGCTTAACGGATGGTCAACCCCTAACCTTAGCGAAAATTGGCACATTACTGAACATTAGTCGTGAGCGAGTTCGACAAATAGAGCGAGAAGCCTTAAGCAAACTCCGCAAGCGCAAATCTTCTATTCAGGAATATTTGGCTAGTTAATTTTTGTCTTGAAATGGCAAGACTATTGGGGGCGATGGCCGCTTTCCGCCTTGCCAATTCTGATTTAATTTAAAATGGTTTTATTCAGCTTGTTCTATTTGAGACATTTAAGAAGATTAGATATTTATCTTTTGGGTTCTTCGGGATAAGCACTAATTAAGAGCGTAACCGTTCAACTGTAATGCCAAAGTGGCTTTCCTAACGGTCGTTGCCCTGTTCAAACAATCAAGCTACAGTAGTTAAGACCAGCCCCTATCCTCCCCTTTCACTGATTTTCGATTCCCCTTATGCACATCAGTCAAGCCGAATACCGTCAACGCCGCGATCTCTTTATGGAGAAAATAGGGCAGGGAACCGCGATTTTTCAAAGTGCCCCGACGGCGGTAATGCACAATGATGTGGAATATGTGTTTCGGCAGGATAGTGATTTTTTCTATTTAACGGGCTTTAACGAACCAGAAGCGGTGATTGTTCTCGCTCCCCATCACGCAGAACATAAATTTATTCTTTTTGTGCAGCCCAAAGATCCTGAAAAGGAAACCTGGACAGGTTATCGTCACGGTGTCGAAGGTGCAAAAGAACGTTATGGAGCCGATGAAGCCTATTCTATTGCTGAACTCGATGAAAAATTACCTCAGTATCTCGAAAAATGCGATCGCATCTATTACCATCTAGGACGGGATCATCATTTTAATGAGATTGTTCTCAGCCATTGGCAAAAATTAATGGCCACCTATCCCAAACGGGGAACTGGCCCCAGAGCAATGGAAAATCCCCATCATCTCCTTCACCCCATGCGTCTCGTGAAGAGTGAGACAGAACTAGAACTATTACGAAAAGCCTGTATTATTTCCGCCGAAGCCCATAACCGTGCGAGGGAATTTGCCCAGGTGGGTCATTTCGAGTATCAAATTCAGGCAGAAATTGAACATACCTTTAGACTGCAAGGTGGTTTAGGGCCAGCCTATCCTTCCATTGTGGCCACTGGAGTCAATGCCTGTATTCTGCACTATATTAATAACGATCAAGCCGTTCAAGAAAATGACCTCATTCTCATTGATGCGGGCTGTTCCTACAGTTACTACAATGGCGACATTACCCGCACGTTTCCGGTGAGTGGTAAATTTACCTCAGAACAAAAGACCCTTTATGAAATTGTTCTACAGGCTCAACTCAAGGCCATTGAACAAGTTAAGCCGGGTAATCCCTACAATCAAATTCACGATACCGCCGTTCGGACAATTGTAGAAGGTTTAATGGAACTGGGTTTATTAGTTGGTGATATCGAAGAAATTATTAAAGAAGAAAAATATAAACCTTTTTATATGCACCGCACCGGACATTGGCTCGGTCTCGATGTCCATGATGTAGGGGTTTATAAGAGCGGCGAAGAAACTTGGCAAACGTTACAGACCGGCAATGTACTCACTGTTGAACCTGGTATTTATATTTCCCCTGACATCAAACCGGCGGAAGGTCAGCCAGAAGTGCCAGAGAAATGGCGAGGGATTGGTATTCGCATTGAAGACGATGTTTTAGTGACTCACAATGGCTCTGAAGTCTTAACGAGTGCTGTTCCTAAGCTAATTGAGGATATTGAACATTAAAGTCAGCTCCTCTGTTTGTAACAATTTCTTCATAAAATTGTTAAGTTATTTCCTCAAGTATCATCAGATTGCCTGGAAAATGGGCATGATGAAGAAAAGGAGGACGAAACCATCTCCAATACACCTTCGTCATCGGCGATATTATCCTCGCATTTAACAATTCCCTTCGCGAAATTTGAGGACTTGTTAACAGAAGTCGTCCAGAGGTAACGATTGATACGAGACAGCAACGGTAATCTAGGTTAGCCTTAACGGAGTCTAGATATCATCCTCTTTTTTAACCATGTATATTTTACCTACACGATTTTATTGGAAAAAAATCTTAAAAAAGTATTAAGATTTTAGAAGTGTCACCCAGGAGGCAACGTGTTTACCCGACTAGCACAACAGCATCGAGATTTCGTTCAAGATTTAGTTATGAATTTGCAGGCCTTAGCGATCGTGCTAGAAAATCGCGGCTACCTTGCATCCTGCTATACCTGTGGCGGCCAACTGAACAGTGCATCTTTTATGGTTAGCTTGGGAGACGATCATCTGATTCGTTTTTTGGTATCGGATTATGGGATTACCTGGACTGAGATGCGAGATGATCGGGAATTAATGAAGCTAGAAGGAGCAGAAGCCATCAGTCAACTTCAGGAATTAGCGAATTTGGTCAAGTGTCCTCTCCCAGCACCCAGCAAACCGACCACTGTCAAGACAAAAGTTTTGTCTTCTTTGCAGCTAGTTTAAGCCTTTAGTCAATTGATTCTATGGAAACTTGTGAAAGTTCTGCAAGTACGCAGTGACCTAGTTGTTCTGTGGCTTGATCGCCATATTGACGACCCCAGATAACTCTACCCGTTGCCCCTAAAATACGAATAATTGATAATTGTCTTTGTTCTAGTTTCCCTAACGTTCCGTACCCATCCCAGAATGCGGCTTTTAAATGAGGACGTTCTCGTAAACCTCGATCCCACCAGTAGCCTAAATCACTCATTCTTAAGTCCCAACGAGCGTGCTCAAAATCAATCACGCCTTGCCAAATCCCTGACTGAGTAACCATCCAGTTTCGAGGTTGATAGTCTCCATGACAAGGTGTTGGCTCTTCTCCGGCAAAAACATCCGCGATCGCCAAAGCGTGCTGAATGGTTTGGATTTCATCTGCCATTAACAAATTGTCATTGACACCTCTTCGGAGCCAAGCTTCTAAAGAACTGGAGATGAGGCTGACAGGATTGGTCTCTGGAAACTCAGCTAAAGGACTGCCATCTCGTAAGGGAACCCCAAACCATTGACTGGCGGGTAGAGCGTGAAGTTGCGCTAAGGTTGCACCGGCTGATCGCCAAAGGATTTGTTCTTGTTCTGGCTCAAGCTTTAAACAATCCATCGTTGACCCTGATAATTCTGTGAGCAAAATAGCTGGAATTGGTTCTGCCAAGATAGCCAAGGCTCGCGGTGCTTGAGTCCCTAAAGCTTCTACCCAGTTTTCATAGGCATGGACTTCCATTCCCCATTTTATCAGGCTATGATAAGCCTTGAGATAGACAATCTTTGCTTCTGTAGACAAACGCCATATCTGGGAGTCCCTTTGCTCCTGGAGATAGGTTTTCAAAACGGTAAAAGGGCCAAGCCTCTGTGAACACCAGTCCGCCAGCACCGGGGGAATGTTGATTGGAGTCATAGGAAGATTTTAGGCAAGTCGTTTGAGCCGAGGGTTGACCGTATGGGCAAAAGCATTTAAAACATTTTCAGAGCCTAATTCTTAATTTTCCCTATCGGCCAAAATCCGTAGCCGTACCGATCGCTCCCCACTTTCGTCTAATTGTACTTCAATCACTTCTTGGGTCAGGCCTTCCAAGGCGGTTAACAGCGATCGCAGATTAGGTGTACTGGCTCCTGTATCCACATAAAGGCGATCAGAAAGGGTTCCCAAACGTTTCCAAGTGGTAAATAATTTGGCCGCAAACTGTTCCAATTGGGTCGCTTGCTTCACGAGATCGGCAGCCGTATTGAGGCAATCTAAACGCAGAGCTTCTTCCAAGGCCAATTCCAGATCCAAGGGAAATTTTTTCAGGGTTTGTACTTGGGCAGCCGCATCTAAATATTTGGATAAATTGCGTGCCGAAGTGGTCAACTGTTTAACGGTATCCACATCAGGATTTTCGGCAGCCTCCTGTTGTAAAGAAACTAAATGGCTATCCGGCAACTTTTCTAATTCTTTTACCAAAGGAGCCAAGTGTCGAGACGGCAAACTACCATCGGCGGCTTTTTCTTTGATTTCATCGGGCAATAATTCTGAACTCATGGCAGTCCACTCATCCGCCAGTTGCTTTACTTCTCGACGGGTAATGCGATCGCCGCTATGGGCTGCTTCACTAATCAGTTTTTGGACTTCAGGGGACGATTTGGCGGTTTCGATAAAGGCCCGTTTACTAAAATTATTAATAGATTGGGGATCAAGTTGGCCTTCTGATAACAGGGTATCGGCACTATTGGCCAATTGAATCAAGGCATAAGCCTGACTTTTGGTAATCTCCCGTTGTTTGAGCCAATCGAGAAAGCCAGTTCCTCGTCCATCTCCCCCTTGTTTTTCGCGATCGCGCACTGCCCGCAGGATACGACCCCGCCAAATTTCCGTTTGCAGATCGAAACGTTCACAAACCTTCCAGAAACTATCTAACTGTTCTTGAAAATCATGTTCTTGAATGGCTTCATCTTCAGGATCCGGCAATTCAAAATTCAAGTCAGTAGGGGTTTGCAAGGCCGCCACAATGTCATCAGGGGAAGGTGCAGGCTGGAGCATAGTAAATTAGGAAAAGAGGGAAACAATCTGGCTAGATCGGACAATCCCTTAGAATATCACATGGTCAAACTGTCCAGTCTCCCTTTATTCAGGAAGATTTGGTGGTTTGTGAGATCAACTCTTGTATTCTTTTTTAAACAACTCTTGACTAAACCGATGCCAAAACTCAGTCTTTGCATGATCGTCCACAATGAAGCGGCGAATTTACCCCAGTGTCTCGATAGTGTTAAATCTTTGGTCGATGAAATGGTGATCTTAGATACGGGTTCCCAGGACGACACCTTGGCGATCGCCAAAAGTTATGGAGCTAAAATCATTGCAGGTAAATGGACTGAAGATTTTTCAGTAGCCAGAAATAAGGCTTTGCAATCGGTGACAGGAGATTGGGTTTTGGTGCTAGATGGCGATGAACAGTTTAATCCTAAAATGACAGAGCTAGTCAATCAAGCGATCGCCGATGAGAAAAATTTAGTCATTAATTTAATGCGTCAGGAAATTAGGGCGGCCCAGTCTCCCTATTCTGCTGTTTCTCGGTTATTTCGGAATCATCCCGGAATTAAATTTAATCGTCCCTACCATGAAACCATTGATGACAGTGTTCTTAACCTATTAAAACAGGAACCTCAGTGGCAAATTGTGGATTTACCAGGCGTTGCCATTATCCATCACGGTTATACTGCCGATGCGATTCAGAATTTAGACAAGGCCAATCGTGCTAAAAGGCTTCTTGAAAAGGCGATCGCTGCCGATCCCCAGGATCCCTACCTATGCAGTAAATTGGGAGCTTTATATTTACAACTAGAAAATGAAAAAGAGGGAATGAAATTATTAAAACAGGGATTAAAAGCTAATAAAGCTAAAGCTCCTGTCCGGTTTGAATTGCACTATCATCTGGCGAATGCCTATAACCGTCAACAAAAGTGGGAATTAGCTCTTAAGCATTATCAAAAAGCCATTAATGAACCGATTTTATTACCCTTAAAATTGGGAGCTTTAAATAATTTAGGCGGCCTTCTCCAGCATTTAGGAGATTTGTCTAAGGCACAAAAAATTTATGAAACGGTAATTAGTATCGATCCAACCCTAGCCATCGGTTACTATAATCTGGGTATGGTTTTAAAGTCTAGTAACCGTTTACCAGAAGCGATCAAAGCCTATCAAAAAGCGATCGCCTTAAATCCCCACTATGCAGAAGCCTATCAAAATCTAGGAGTGACTTGTTTTAAAGCTAATTTGTTACAGGAAAGTTTGGAATCCTTTAAGCAAGCAATTCATCTTTATGAGTCAAAAAGTTCTCCTGAAGCCGAGAAATTACGTCAATCCTTACAGGAAATGGGCATGATTTAGAGCTTAACAAGGCTCCATTTTCCTTTTTCTACCGTCCCAGAATCCTTTGCGTTAAGATGTTCATCGCTCATCAATAATCTTGATAGTCTTTTTTTGGCCAATATACTATTTTGCCTGGATTTTCTGAGAGCCATTTTTTCTGTGCTGCATCTACACAGTTGTGCCACTCAGTCTCAACATTACTGGTTGCATTATAAAACTGCTGCTCAGAAGCATAAATAGTACATTCAAGGCTGTAGCGAGAAATCACCTCTGTCGATGACGGTAGGATGGGATTTGGGAAGGACTTAACTCCCACGCCAAAAAGTACTAGCGCACCAAGTGCGTCAATGATTGTGTAAAGGAAAATTCCTTTGATAATATCTCCTCGCTTGGCTTTTTTCTTCATGGCAACTAAACACTGATCAGTTTCGTGTTTATCGTTCCCAAAGAAGACAAAAAACTCCCAAAAATCAACACAATAAATCAACAATCACTCAAAGCGAGACTGAGCTTGGCTAAATCATGATCAATGTCATAAAAAAAGGACAGAATCGTTTGACTCTATCCTTCTTCGACTATTGAGATTAAATTTTAAGCAACAGCGACTGCTACTTTTTGGGGCCAACGTCCGACTGCTTTACCAATCACTGATAGCTGTGCCATCACATCATCAAAACGTTCTGGGGTTAAAGATTGGGGGCCATCCGATAAGGCTTTGGCTGGGTTGGGGTGAACTTCAATCATCAAAGAATCTGCTCCCGCCGCGATCGCAGCCATGGCCATAGCCGGTACATAATCGGACTTACCCGTACCGTGACTAGGATCAATCATGATCGGTAAATGCGTTAAATTGCGTAAAACGGGCAGAACAGACAGGTCTAATGTATTGCGGGTATATCTCTGATCAAAAGTCCGAATACCCCGTTCACAGAGAATCACATTAGGATTTCCTGCCGCCAGAATATACTCGGCTGCCATTAACCACTCTTCAATCGTAGCGGCCATACCCCGTTTTAATAACACCGGTTTATCCTGGGCTCCCACTTTCTTAAGCATGGAAAAATTCTGCATATTGCGTGCGCCCACCTGGATCACATCCGCCACTTCAGCAATTTTTTCCAAATCAGAAGTATCCATCACCTCGGTAATAATTCCCAGACCACTGGCTTCTTTAGCGGCGGCTAACAACCCTAACGCACTTTCACCATGACCTTGGAACGCATAGGGAGAAGTGCGAGGTTTGTAGGCTCCTCCCCGTAGGAACTGAGCCCCGGCCGCTTTAACCCGTTTAGCTGTTTCGATGATCATGGCTTCGTTTTCCACCGAACAGGGGCCGGCCACAACCGTCAGAGGATGATTTTTACCGATCGCCACTGGGCCATTGGGGGTGGGAACAATAACTTCACTGTAGTCCCCATGACGAAACTCCAAACTGGCCCGCTTAAAGGGTTGTTCAACGCGCAAAACATCTTCGATCCAGGGACTGACCTCTTGAATTTGCAGACGATCTAGACCCGCCGTTTCGCCGACTAGACCGATTACCACTTTGTGCTTACCAACAATCTTTTCCGGTGTTAAGCCGCGCTCGATAAACTCCAGACTGACGCGCTCAATTTCTAGTTCGGGAGTCCCGACCTTCATGACGACGATCATGACAAAATGCCTCGATGATTAATGAACAGAATAAGGAAATTTTTCTAAGATGACTGAATCCAGAATCTTCTTAATTTTACTAACTTTCTTTCGTGGTTTGGCTCTCTGATTTTGCAGTACGCCAAGCAGTCACAGTTCGACTAAAATTCAATCTAAATTCTTGCCAACCCCACCAACTACCCTGCTGATTTTCTTCCCAAGAGGTAGAAAGGACACCATAACTTAATCCCAAAACGCCTAGTCCAAATAACAATAGACTGACGGCAAAAACAACGTAGGTGGGAATCTCTAGCCAGTCATGACTTACAATCCAATAGAAGGCGAGGAAGGAAAACATTCCTAAACCCGTCGGAACCCCCGAAAACAGGGCCATCCGCTTGACCATCCGCTGACTTACGACCTCTGGGATAGTACCGGACTGTCCTTTCCGTTTTGTTTTATTAGCAACGAAAGTACTGTTTTGTTCGGAAGATCCAATCGGGGATTTTTTTTCGACTTTTTTCTTCTTGGACTTGCCTTCAAAGGGTAGGCGGTTACTGGAAGATGGAGCAGGCATAACAGGCAGTAAAAAATAGAGATTAACGGCGGATACCGAGGCGTTTAATCAAAGCTTGATACCGTTCGGGTTCTTTCGCGTTGATATAGCCTAAAAGCCGTCTGCGTTGGCCAATCATCTTGAGGAGACCACGACGGGAAGCATGATCCTTGGGGTTGGCTTGCAGATGCCCCGTCAGTTGGGAAATCCGATCCGTTAAAAAAGCGACTTGCAGATCTGAAGAACCTGTATCGGTTTCATGCACTTGATACTCGGTCATCAATTCTTGTTTGCGGGTTTGGGTTAACGCCATAGTTCAGAGAAAATAGTTGTCTAAATCAATTTAAAGCTGCAATCTCTTACTATACCATCTCTTTTAAAGTTTCATCGAAAAAGTTGACGAAAACCTGACATGTCTCGAATAAGTCAAATAGTTGGGAGAATCCCTCTTTACCTATAATGCCTTTAGCTTCCTTGATGTGCAGAGATTCCCCCGATGTCAGACTTGCCTCCTTCCCTTGCCAGTTACTACCACGAGCAAACTAAATATCATCCGCAAACCCTGGCCCAGAAAAGTCGGGGACTGGATTGGGAGAGCCAACCGGCTGTCTTTAAAGAGTATAAAATTGGCACGGTCTATGATCTTAAGCCTTATCTTTCTGATCCGATCGCGCCTGGAACGGAAGAGGAGCAATGGGCCCGTTTGTCCCGTTTGTTGGCCTGTAGTTACGGATTAACAGCAACCGTTGCCACCATAGGACAACCCATGTATCTCAGAGCGGCTCCATCGGCGGGAGGACTCTATCCGGCAGAGATTTATTTGTTATCGAGGGGGACAAAATCGCTTCCTTCTGGTTTGTACAGTTACCAACCGCAAACCCATTCCCTGGTGCATTTTTGGCAAGATACGGTTTGGTCAAAGTTACAGGAAGCTTGTTTTTATCCGGCGGTTTTAAGCAAGGTGAGTTTGGCCTTAGTGACAACGGCTATTTTTTATCGCTCTGTTTGGCGTTATGAGGATCGGGCCTATCGACGCATTTTTCTGGATACAGGTCATTTACTGGGCAATATTGAATTAGCCAGTGCGATCAATGAGTATCGACCCTATCTGATGGGCGGTTTTCAGGATCAGGCGATCGCGGCCTTACTGTATCTGGAACCTCAACAGGAAGCAGTAATGACGGTGATTGGACTTCAGGATTGTCAACAAAATCCAGTCTTTTGGGAAAGACCGGCCCCGGCCTTACCTTCGACCATTCATCGAGATTATCCGAGCTTAAAGGATGGCGAATTGCTGCCCTATTTTCATCAAGCCACGGAAATTCAATCCCAGATTGCCATTCCCACCGAAAATAAACCCCTCGAAGATAAATATAATTTTCCCTTCTGTTTGAAAATCCCCACCCAAACCAACCCGATTGATTGGCAGCCAGGCTTAACTGGTTTAGAGAAAGCAATTTTACGGCGGCGATCCACCCGTGCCTATAGTGGCGCGAATCTCAGTATTGAAGAACTCAAAGCTCTATTAGACTTTACCTATCAACCGCACCATTACCAATATCAGGAACTTGATCCCCAGCCGGATTATTTTGATTTAAGTTTGATTCAAAGCTTTGTGGCCGTATCGGGGGTCAATGGCCTAGAAGAGGGCTGTTATTACTATGCTCCCTTGGCTCAGGAGTTACGACAAATTCGCTTTAAAAATTTCCGACAGGAGCTTTACTATCTCTGTCTTGGCCAAGCCCTGGGGCGGGATGCAGCAGCAGTGATTTTTCATACCGCCGATTTAGAGCAGGCTGTTAAGCTTTATGGCGATCGCGCCTATCGTTACTTACACATGGATGCGGGTCACTTAGGGCAAAGACTAAATCTTGCCGCTATTTATCTGGAGCTAGGAGTAAGTGGGATAGGCGGTTTTTTTGATGATCAGGTGAATGAAGTCCTGGGGATTCCGGCAGATGAAGCGGTGCTGTACATTACCACCCTGGGTCGTCCTCGTTATGGAAATTAGACGTTTTAACCTGGTGGCCATCCCAAAGCGCGATCGCCGAGTAAATGGAGATGCAGATGATAGACCGTTTGTCCGCCATTTTCGCCGTTATTGATAACAAGACGATAACCTTTGTCCAGTCCTAGGGTCACGGCCAAATCCTTCGCCGTTAACAAAAGATGTCCTAGCAGCATTTGATCTTCTGAGGTGGCAGCGGCCAATTGGGGGATGGGTTGCTTGGGAATAATTAGCACATGAACCGGAGCCTGAGGGTTGACATCCTTAAAAGCAAGACAAAGATCATCCTCATAGACGATCGCCGCCGGAATTTCTCGTCTAATAATTTTGCCGAAAATAGTATCACTACTCATACCAGTTATGACTCTCAAAGGTAACTTTTATGACTCTCAAAGGTAACTTTTCAGTTTATCAGTCTTGCTGTGGGGAATAACTAGGACAAAAATTAAGAAAATGTTACAATTCGCAACGTATAATATTCAACATTGTTCATCCTACGGAGAAACAGGAAACTATCAATGCGTGTTGCGATCGCCGGAGCAGGTTTAGCAGGATTGTCTTGTGCCAAATACCTTGTCGATGCAGGGTTCACCCCCATTGTCCTAGAACGACGGGATGTATTAGGCGGCAAAGTCGCAGCGTGGAAAGATGAGGATGGAGACTGGTACGAAACCGGACTGCATATTTTTTTTGGGGCCTATCCCAATATGCTGCAATTATTTAAGGAACTAGGGATTGAGGATCGGCTTCAGTGGAAAGAACACACGATGATCTTTAACCAACCAGAAAAGCCTGGCACCTATTCCCGTTTTGATTTTCCCGATTTACCGGCTCCCTTGAATGGAGTGGTGGCGATTCTCCGCAATAATGATTTGCTCACCTGGCCCGAAAAAATCAAATTTGGTTTAGGGTTACTGCCCGCCATGATCCAGGGTCAGAGCTATGTGGAAGACATGGATTGCTATACCTGGTCAGAGTGGATGAAAAAGCAAAACATTCCTCCCCGTGTAGAAAAAGAAGTGTTTATTGCCATGTCAAAGGCGTTAAATTTTATTAACCCCGATGAAATTTCGGCCACTATTTTATTAACGGCTCTGAATCGTTTTCTTCAAGAAAAAGAAGGATCTAAAATGGCCTTTTTAGATGGTTCACCGACGGAGCGTCTCTGTCAGCCCATCGTGGATTACATCACGGAACGGGGTGGGGAAGTACGTCTTAATGCACCCTTAAAGGAAATTTTATTGAATGAAGACGGAACGGTGCAGGGTTTCTTATTGCGCGGTGTAGAAGGTCAGCCGGATGAGGTTTTCACTGCCGATCTTTATGTGTCTGCCATGCCCGTTGATCCCTTAAAAGTCATGATACCGCAAGCCTGGCGCGATCGCCCTGAATTTAAAATGATTGAGGGTTTAGAGGGGGTTCCCGTCATTAATTTACACCTCTGGTTTGATCGCAAGTTGACGGATATTGATCATCTCCTCTTTTCCCGCTCCCCTTTACTCAGTGTCTATGCGGATATGAGTAATACTTGTAAAGCATACAGCAATCCTGATCGCTCCATGTTGGAATTGGTTTTAGCCCCTGCCCAGGATTGGATTAACAAAACCGATCAGGACATTATTGCCGCGACGATCGCCGAATTAGAGAAACTTTTTCCCCAGCATTTTACTGGTGAGCAGCCGGCCCAGTTACTCAAATACCATGTGGTCAAGACCCCTCGTTCTGTCTATAAGGCTACTCCTGGACGGCAAGCCTGTCGCCCTGATCAACGCACATCGATCACTAATTTCTATTTGGCAGGGGATTTTACCATGCAAAAATATTTGGGCAGTATGGAAGGAGCCGTGCTTTCAGGGAAACAATGTGCAGAGGTAATCTCGACGGATAATCAGCCTATTTCAGTCAAGCCGATGCCTCAAACTGTCGGTGTTGCTTGATTTTCTCTAGCTGACAATGCCTTAAGCTCTCAAAGTTCAGAACCCCGACTTGGATGAGCGTTAATAATGCTGAAAGACAACTTTTCTGGCTTCTGACGGAAGAGAATGTCAAAAAAGACAATTTGAATGCGACAATGCTAAATGGTTAACGGTCAAATCTCTCCTAAACGTCTAGTTACCAACGATCACGACTGGTCACTGGCTTCTGCCCATCGTCCGTCCTTAATGCTACAACTGCCGAAACCCTCTACCGCTACGAAACCTTTGGCCTCCATTGATGAGGCTTACGAACTTTGTCGTCAGGTAACGGCTCAGTACGCTAAAACGTTTTATTTAGGCACACTTTTAATGCCACCCCAAAAACGGAAGGCGATTTGGGCGATCTATTTTTGGTGTCGTCGCACTGATGAGTTGGTGGATGGCCCCCAGGCGGCCTCGACTACGCCGGAAACCTTGGATCAATGGGAACAGCATTTGGAAGGGGTCTTTGCGGGTCATCCGATGGATGATGCTGATGTGGCGTTAATTGATACGTTAGAGCGTTTCCCGATGGATATTCAGCCCTTTCGCGATATGATTGCGGGTCAAAGGATGGATCTCTACCGCAGTCGTTATGAAACCTTTGAGGATTTGGAGCTTTACTGTTATCGGGTCGCGGGAACAGTCGGTTTGATGTCGAGTTCTGTCCTTGGTGTGGATACGAGTTGTAGTCCTGCACCCTGGCAGTCGGATGCGGTTTATATTCCCCAGGAAGAGGCGATCGCGTTGGGAATTGCTAACCAGTTGACGAATATTTTGCGGGATGTGGGGGAGGATGTGCAACGGGGACGAATTTATTTGCCGTTGGAAGATTTGGCGTTGTTTGATTACACGGAGGAGGATTTATTAAAGGGAGTCAATGATGAGCGTTGGCAGGTTTTAATGAGGTTCCAAATTCAAAGGGCCAGAAAGTATTACGAGTCTGCGGAACGAGGGATTCGGGCTTTAAATCGGGATTCTCGTTGGCCGGTGTGGACGGCTTTGATGTTATATCAGGGAATTTTGGATGTGATTGAGGCGAATAACTATAATGTTTTTGATCAACGGGCTTATGTGCCAACACCTAAGAAGATGCTCTATTTACCGATTGCTTGGTTGCGATCGCAAGCTTTGTAAGCATTGTTATATTTAATTTGAAAGCATTATTATAGTGTTGTTGAAATGACCAATCACAGGCAGTGGCCAGAATATTTTCCTGAAAATTGTCCGCCACTCACTGCGTCAAATCCATCTGGAAAATTTTATCGATTTGTTGAAAAAGATCACGAGTCACCCCAATCACAAGATTTTTTATCATGGAGAGAAAATAATCAAGGAAAACAATGTCCTGAAAATATAACAGAATGCCAGGCTTGCGGACTATCAATTTATGCTTCTTTGGAAGAAATTAGTCGGATGGCAAAAGTGATTCCTCGACTGAGAAAAATGAAAATAGCGGAGGGGAATCTGGATGAAAATTCAGGAAAAATTCAAAATACGCCATCTCGAAATAGTCGCTATCATTATACTTGGTGGGTTCCAGACGGTGAAACTCCTTGGAAAATTTTTGTTACCATTTAATCAACATTGGGTTAAGTTTATTGTTAATGATGGAGAGAGACAATGAAAAATTACTTGCCAGAATCTACAATATTAGGTATTTTAAAGCTGATCGAAGTTTACGAATTTTATGATCAGCCCTGTTTATTTTCCTGTCAAAATTTATCGGGACAAGTTTATATTGCTCTTTGGATAGATAATTCTGAGGCAGAAGATATTTGGTTTTATGCCCCCGTATCGTCGGAAAGATTTAATCATATCAAAAATGGAAAAGTTGACCTTAAAACTGTTTTTACCCATTCAGAGGATGCTTTTGTTTTTGAAGTGAGTATTCCTTGTGATGATCAAAAACCAACAACGGTAAAAGCTATTGCTTGTAGGGATTTAACTGAAGATCAGCTTCCAGAAGTGAATCAATTTATTCAAAGTGAGATTTTAAGATAAAGTTTGTAATCAATATTTTTAAATACGATTATGTCGGAAAAAGAAAAACAAAATTCTTTATTTTTTAAGCAACGTTACGTCACTGACTGGGGAATTTCTTTATTTAATTTGATTAAAAAAGTTGGAAAATTTCCACTTTTAAAAACTTATTCTTTTTCAGATATTATTTCTTCAAAAACAATCAAAAAAAACTATCTTTTAATTATTACTGGAGGTTTTCTTTTTGGTCTATTTCTTCTAATGATTTTTGCTGTTTGGAAAATACCTCAAATTCAAGTTCCTAATAAACTTTCTACAGCCGAAAGAGAAAGAATAACACTTGAAGATAAAGTCAGAACTACTCTAATTCAAGCAATTGGAGGTTCCGCGATATTTATAACAGGTTGTTTTGCTTTGTTAAATTATCAGATTTCCCAAAAGAAATTAGAATTAGATAAAGAAACTTCACAAAAAAATTTAGAATTAGCTGATTCTAAGCAAATTACAGAACGTTTCAGTAAAGCAGTCGAACAACTTGGAGAAGAAAGTATAACAGTTCGTTTAGGAGCAATTTATTCTCTAGAAAGAATTGCTAAAGATTCTAAATATGATCACTGGACAATCATGGAAGTTTTGACTGCTTTTATTCGAGAAAAATCAAATGATGATCGAAAACCAGACTCAAAAATTCCTCAAGATATTCAAGCGGCACTTACAGTAATTGGTCGGCGAAATACCAAAAGTGATATTCAAAATGAAATGCTTTATTTAGACAATATAGATTTTAGTGGAGCCGAACTTCGTAATGCTAACTTCAGTAATATTTATTTTGCTAAAACTAAATTTAATTATGCCAATTTATATCAAGTAAAATTTAATAATGCTCTGCTTTACTCGGCTGAATTTAAGTATGCTCATTTGCATAAAGCAGATTTTACAGATGCTAATCTCACAAATGCTGATCTAAGTAATGCGAACTTTACAGATGCTAATCTCACAAATGCTGATATTGAAAATACTAAAATCTTTAATTCTGAAAGTTATTTTCTTAGATTGGGCAAATATTTGAAAATAGAGCTTCAAATAACTGTTGAGCAAATTCTCAAGGCAAAAAACTGGGATAAAGCACATTATAATCCTGAATTTTGGGAAAAAATGAAACCATATTTAACACAAGAAAATTCATGAATACTATTTTTTGTTAAAACTTAATCTCTCTAAAAATCAATTTTCTATTTACTTTATGAACCTATTTAGACAAACAATATGAACTTTTACACCGTTATTCTCAGAAAAAGTACACAATACTGGGTTTCCTTATGCCTAGAAAATGGGTTAGTTGGACAAGGCAAAACCCCAGAGCAATCCATTGATAAACTAAAAGAGGCAATTGAATCTTTTTTAGAAATTTATCCACAAAAAACTAATATTTATTCTAGTCCTATCCGCATTGACGAATTACACGAATTTTTAGCAATTGAAGATACTGAAACTTCTGAAACTTACGAACTCAGAAAAGTTTATGCCTAAAAATCTTCCCTCCCTTAAACCCCAAAAACTGATTAAAAACTTGCTCAAATAAATTAAGCATTAAGCAATCATATTCAGGTTAAAAATGTGATCGCGGCTAATCTAGACACAGAAAACGGAATAAAATCACTTAACATTAACGATTTGTTTCTCTCAATCTATTGTGATACACGATATTCTCCTTGAATTACTTAGGGCTTGCTGAAAAAAGCTGAAACCCTTACGGAGAAAAGATAGTAGCCAAATTAAGAACAGCTAGAATGCAGGAAAATAGGTTAAAATGGCTCAAAACCCTTGCATTAAGAGGAGAGAA
>JAYKJI010000436.1:0-9688 GCA_035285405.1 Snowella sp.
CTCTTAATGCAAGGGTTTTGAGCCATTTTAACCTATTTTCCTGCATTCTAGCTGTTCTTAATTTGGCTACTATCTTTTCTCCGTAAGGGTTTCAGCTTTTTTCAGCAAGCCCTAATTAGCTAAAAAACTGAAAGTGCCGTTGAATAAAGCGAGTTGTGTCAGTTCTGAATCATAGGGAAGCATCATTACTTCACATTTCTTATCTTGCAATAGAGAATATGCCCAGATCATCAAATACCCAAAAGACTTCATAGCTTCATAGTCTGTCCATCAGGTTATAACGTTGTAAAATAATGAAGATTGTTGTCCCTACATTAAGTTGACTTTCGATCGCAATATGACCACGATGTAAATCTACACATTTTTTTGTGACAACTAAACCTAAGCCTGTCCCTGCAATATTTTTAACATTTTTCCCTCGATGAAAAGGTTCAAATAACTGTTTTTGATCTTCTGGTAAGATCCCAATGCCTTGATCAGCTATTTTAAAGTAGATGGTTTCCTGCTCTAAACTTAATGAGACCTCCACTTGTCCTCCTTGAGGAGAATATTTAGTGGCATTGGAGAGAAGATTCGAGAGAATAGATCGCAATAATCTTTCATCCAGACAGGCATCAGTATCTTCACTATCACAGGTGAAGTTTAATTGATATTGAAACCCTGCACTGAGTTGCATTTCTTCAATAAACTGGCGACAAAATTTTTCAACATCAAGAGGATGGGGGTTAAATTCCAATTTACCGGCTTCGGCCCGATTAATAATTAAAATATCATCGAGGAGTTGTACCATATTCTTGACTGAGTCCTGAATCCGATGTAAATTTCTTAAACGTTTATCTGGATCATTCCAGATCGCTTGAGAATTCTCTAGCAATTGAGCAGAAGCTAAGGCTGTACTTAAGGGAGTCCGAAACTCGTGGGAAGCCATTGAAAAAAAGCGCGTTTTTAAAGTGCTTAATTCTTTTTCTCGCTCCAGAGCCAGGCGAACTTCTTCTGTTCTTCGACGTTCTGTAACATCTCTTTGTACGGCAATCCAGTGAGTATAAAAACCTTTTTTATTGGTAACAGGAACTAGGCTAAATTCAGACCAAAATTCTGTCCCGTTTTTACGATAATTGATCACTTCAATGGTGATCGGCTGCCATTGTTTCATGGCTTGGCGTACTTTATCTAATTCCACACGATTGGTTTTGTTTCCCTGTAAGATCCGAGGCGTTTTACCAATGACTTCTTCGGCAGAATAGCCTGTAATTTTAGAAAAGGCTTCATTGACATAAAGAATTTTAGGGCCTGGTTCATCTAGGGGAGTTGCTTCGGTAATGATCACACCTTCATTGGTATTGACAACCACCGATTGCAGCAAACGAATTTGTTCTGCTTGACGTTTTTGTTCGGTAATATCTGCAACGACTACTACCAATCCGACAATATTCTCTTCTGGATTCTGTAAGGGAGCTGCCGAAAAGACAATATCAATCCAATCTCCATTTTTTTTCGGGCGACGTAATTCTAAGCTGGGAGGGGTAATCCCCTGTAAAATACTTTGTTTAAAATCATGATATTCTTGGACACTCATTTCTGAAATGACGGGATTAGGTTGATCAATCACTTCTAATTCTGTCCAACCAAAAATTCTCTCTGCTGCGGGATTCCACATTTTGACGTTATCGTCTAAATCGAGGGTAAAAATAGCTCTAGGGGAGGCAGAAATCAGCGATTGTAGGGTTTGGTTAGTATGACGGAGGGCGGCTTCTGTTTTTTGTCTTTCAATGATTTCGGCTCTCAAAGAATCATTGGTTTGAGCCAGTTGGGCGGTGCGTTGTTGAACCCGATTTTCGAGTTCCCGATTTAAGTGTTGTAATTGTTCATAGAGTTCTGATTGTTGAATGGCGATCGCGACCTGAGTGGCTAGTTGTTGAATAAGTTCGACTTCCCAGGGTTGCCACTGACGAGGAAAAGCACATTGATGAACAATTAATAATCCCCACAAATAGGGAGAACTATCGTTTGTTTCTTGAGAATCCTCGCGACGTTGTTGCAAAATCGGAACGACCAGTTTGGCTTTGACACTAAATTGTTTAACAAAATCAACTAAACAAGGTTCGACTTCATCCTGGTCAATATTGGTAATAATACAAATTTTTCCTTCGGTATAAACCTGATGATATTCAGTTGGAAAAACTTCTTCAGGAAAGGTCTGCCCTAAAATGGTGGGGTATTCAGGAGAAACCGTTTCTGTGATTGCGCTACCTGTACCATCTTCCCAAATACGATAAATTAAAACGCGATCGGCTTGTAGGAACGTTTTAACATCCCCCACTGTGGTCACTAAGACCTGTTCTAAGTTTAAAGATTGGCGAATATGTTGGGCAATCTGATTAATTAATCGCTCTCTTTGTGTCTGTTGTTTTAGACTAAGCTCTACTTTTTGACGTTGTTGAATTTGTTTTTTTAATAAATTAATTCCGATTAAAATAAATGCTAATACCGGAATGATTCCTAGGAGAACTTTTGTTATTTTCGGCAGTTTAGTTACATCCAATAAATTGAGGTTCAATGTTAACATAGGTCGTTCGATTGTTTAGAATTTATTAAACGTTATTTTTCGAGTTGCCAATATTAACATCACTGACTGTCCAATTTGATATTTTATGGTTTTTCTACGCAAAACAGATTATCACCCAGGTCAGGTTAGGATGAATTCAGAGAGCAATCTCACTCAATAACGATTTAGTTAGAGGGCAATCAGTTCTTCGACACTGAGGATAATAGTGAGAATTTCAAAAGAAACTAAAGCGGCATCATCCGTAATAGAGATAATTTTGGAATAAAAACCCCATTCTATCAAAGCCATCTGCAAAAGAAATAAAGAAATCGAAAAGAAAACGGAAAGAAAACGGAAAGAAATTAAAAAGAAATCGAAAAAATTTAAATATGCTGGAAATTGTTACATTTTGCAATATGTATTGTTTGAATCCTGACCACAAATTTCGGTAAGCTGAGACAGATAGACCAACAGCAACTTAGGTTATGAGAATTCTTTTAGTCGAGGATGATTTGCGCTTGGCGGAAACCCTCGCTGAGGCACTCAGTGATCAGCTTTATACGGTTGATATAGCAGGGGATGGAATTTTAGCCTGGGATTATATTAAAAACCTAGACTATGATTTGGTATTACTGGATGTGATGTTACCAGAGTTAGATGGTATTACGTTGTGCCAACAATTACGCTCCCAGGGACACTTGATGCCAATTTTGATGATGACAGCGCGGGATACGATTAGCGATAAAATTACGGGACTAGACGCAGGTGCAGATGACTATATCATTAAGCCAGTGGATTTAGGCGAATTATTTGCTCGTATTCGGGCCTTATTACGTCGAGGGGGAGTGACTTCTCAACCGATTCTGGAATGGGGAGCGATCAGATTGAATCCCAGCACCTATGAGGTTAGCTATAACCATCAATATTTGTCCTTAACTCGCAAGGAATACAATATTTTGGAATTATTGCTGCGGAATGGGAGACGGGTTTTAAGTCGAAGTATGATTATTGACCATATTTGGAAAGTGGAAAGTCCCCCGGAAGAATACACCGTCAAGGTACACGTTAGAAGTTTACGACAAAAGTTAAAAGCGGCTGGCGCGCCCGACGATATTATCGAAACGCTGCATGGTATTGGCTATCGGTTAGCAAATGTGTCTAATGAGTCGAAGATTTCTGAGAAAATTTCCTAGATTTCTTTTTTGATCATAGGATTTAAGAATCTTCTGCATTTCGTGAAAGTGAGTTTTTAATCTGGGTAAGAGCAAGGTTAAAAATCGGTTTGATTGCCGTTTCTTGTTCCTGGGCTAGAGCGGTTTCTAGAGGAACAATAATAGCTTGGATCTCATCCTGAGCGGCAATATTTAAGCCAATTTTCATTAAGGCAAGGGCGGCTGATTTACGACTTTCTCCATCCTGATGCTGTAATAAATCAACTAAATTGGCGATCGCTGGTTGATAGGCCAGATTTCCTAACACGGCTGCTGCTTCACATCGCACATCCAGATCTTTATCAGTCAAGGCTTTGATTAAAATCTCAAATAATTCTGCTTTCGGTTCCTCTTGAGCTACTTTAGCGATCGCGCCAATCACCGCACAACGCACATCCACTGAATCCGAATCCAGAGCTTTATATAAATGTTTCGACCCTTCGGCCCCAATAAACGCTAAGGCCCAGGCCGCATGACCCTTTGTACTTTCAGACAAACTACTATCTTCTAAAATCTTTAGCAAAGAGATGACAGATGGTTCTCCAATTCTAGCCATTGCCCCCACTGAGGAACCTTGTACCACTGTATCTTCATCATGGAGAAATGCATGAAGTAAATGAGGAACAGCAACCGGATCAGCAATTAACGTCAATGTTTTCGCTGCTGCCCGTCTGACCACCACATTGGTGTGATTCGCCAAGGCCTCCAACAGAAAAGGAGTCGCTGCTTCCCCAATTTCCCCTAAGGTTTCAGCACAGCGTAGGCGGGTCAGACCGCGTGTATCTCCTAAGGCTTCCACTAATTGCACCAAAACCACCTGATTATCTGCATCAAAGGTGCCAAGGGTAATTTGCTCATTAACGTCGGCTAATAAGGCATCGGTTTGAGCTTGGGCTAAGGACAGAGCCTCGGCATCAGAGATAACAGCAGGGGCGGATGACGTACTCATTGGTATGGGAAAAGATAGTTACAATAAAATGTTGACAAAGGACAAAGTTTAAACGGGTTTGGAATTGGGAATGTCTAGATCTTTACGTTTTCGTTTTCAATCTTAAAACTCGTAAAACTGAGACAATTTCCACCTAATTACTAGCGGTTAAAGCGGCTAACTGAGCACGCAGTCCGGCTAAAGAAGTATCAATCTGGGTTAGTTCGGGTTCAATTTTTGCCATGGCTGTTTTTTGGGGAAGTTTGGCCTTCTGGGCAACAGCGATCGCCTCACTAACCAGACGTTCTCGATACTGCTCAAATTCTTGAATTACTGCGGCTATTTCCTGGGCTGTATTTTCAGTTACAGGTAGATTATCTTGGTCAAGCATATTGTCAGTCATACATTTAATCCGAGCCAATAAATAGTTAATTAATATCTTGAATATCAAGAGAGAGAGGATAGGGATTAGGGTGAAAGCATCCCCGTCGTTAAAACAGTAGAATGATGACGTTCTACCATCTGCGCTAGTCGAGCGGGAGAAACACAACGACGCTCAGAACAGTATGCCATTTGCTTAACCCCATTGAGCATCTGCACTGTCATTATTCGTACTCGAAAATGATCGTTAATAAACCAAGATCGCTCCTGTCCTTGATTGACTTCGTACTCTGTTTCAATCGTTAAAACGCCATCATCAGCAAAGTGATAAAGCCCGATCACGGGAATGCCCTCAACGTAACCTCGATTTCGTAGAAATTTTCCGAGACGAGGATTATTCGGATTGGGGACATCCACCAGAATCGCTGCATAGTTAGGATTAGGAGAACTATCATCCAGATTATCCTGCCAAAGAAAACTGGCTCCACCACTGACTTGATCGGCATCAAAACCTTGTTCCTGGCAAACCTTAAGGACTCTAGGATCCTCTTTCTTTAAAACTTCAATGATGACATTGGATTTGCCCGATTCATCCGCAGAAGTATCAAAGTTATGAACCGTTCGTTCAGAGAACCAAGTTCCCTCGCTTTTGCGAAAGAATTCCATCATTGTTCTGGGGGGGATTAGCCGCATCGGAGATTGTTACCTAGTCAAGAAAAATTGATGATCAATTTAGATTAAGAAACGTGAACAAAAGTCGCACTGGAATCCATTAAATTCTAGGATAAATGAAACTGAACAACTTTGAGTCGTTTCGTCAATAAATCTTAAAAGAAATATGACTATTGCTCCTTCTGCCCCTTTTTTGAGTGAGAACCCCACCACCACGGAAATTTTACAGGCACGACAACAAAATCGAAGTTTGGCTCAACAGGATTTACGAGAAATTGATCTCAGTCAAGAAAACCTATCGGGCATTAATGTTAGTGGTTCAAACCTAATCGGAGCCAACTTAAGTCAAGCGAATCTGACGGCAGCTAACCTGCAAGAAACCGATTTACGAAGAGCCGATCTGAGGGGTGCGAATTTACAAGACGCGAATTTACGGGGAAGTTATCTCTTTCGGGCCGATTTACGAGGGTGTAATTTAAGGGGAGCCGATTTAACCGATGCTAAATTAAAATTATCGAGGTACGATGCTCAAACTTTATGGCCAGAAGGGGTTAACTATAAATCGTTAGGTGCGATCGGGCCAGGTGCCAATTTAAGTGGCATTTTTCTCAATGCGGCTAATTTACGGGAAGCAGATTTACGTAACTGTAATTTACGAGGAGCTTATCTCAGTGGGGCCGATTTAACGGAAGCCAATTTAGAAGGAGCCGCGTTAAGTGGAGCGAATCTTCAGAATGCTTTCTTGACGGGAGCTTGTTTAAGAAAAGCTAAATTGATTGGGGCTGAATTAAAGGGGGCAGATTTACGGGCTGCGGATTTAACCGATGCTAATTTGGAACAGTTAAAAAATTTAGCAGGAGCCGATTTTACCCTAGCTCAAGGTTTAACGGAGGCCATGAAAGCTCTGTTAAGTCGTTATGATGTTCAAGAACTCGGTACCTGGAATTCCGTAACTCGTACAAGTACGGCCCAGAGTTTAGGATTTTAGGCTGTTAAGATTTTGAATATTCTGGGGATGGCGTTTTCAACAGTTGACGTTCTAAATCAAATAGAAAACCATGAATATATTCTTCTGTCCATTCTTCACCATAGAGACGGGTAAACATTCCTCTAGCAGGGTCTTTTTCGGCCCGATAATTAAGATAACGTCTTTGTGCTTGCAGAATTTCTGTGAGTCGTTGTGGATCGGTAATAGGCTGTGCCTGTTCAACAAAATTGAGGTAGGCTTGTAGATAATCTTTAAACGCCTCAAAAACACGGGTTTCCACCAGTTGAGTCTCATTAGTACGAGTCCAGAGAAAAGCAGGAGAAAAGAATGATTTAGCCTCTTCGGGAAAATCTCCACCCCAAGGTAAATCAGGTTGATAGGATTGCCAAAGGGGTAAAATTCCATCGCTATATTGTTTTTGATAGGCCTCATTTTGAAAAAGAGGCTGCATATCCAGCGCGATTAAGTGGCCACCCGGCAATGTAACTAAGTCAGCCCCAAAAAAAGGTAAGTCATAATTGATTTGGGGAAAAATGACAAAATTAAGCACTTGAAGGGAATCACCACCTTGAACATGGGCGGCTCTAATTTGTCGTAGTTTTGGCGCGCTAAAACCATGACTTGTGGTTATGACAACCTGCTCTTTTTTTCCTTTGCCAGTTATACATTGCTTTTGCTCAAAACCAGTCGGAATGGGATAGGGTTTTAAAATGAGCCGCTCGGTTAGAAGGGCGATCGCATAATCTAGAAAGGGTTGGTAAAGAGTCATTTGTTCAATTTTTGGTCATTCTAATTGTTCAGTTAAATGGCTACGGCTAAGGATTGATTGGCAACAAAGGAAGCAGGTACAGCATCTTCAAACAGAAATTCGTAGAGAAATCGTTCTGACCATTCATGGCCAAAATAACTACTAAAGAGACCAGAGGCCGGATCTCGATCTGCACTGTACTGATCATAATCCTTTTGGGCTTTAATAATGCGATCGCGTTCTAAAAAGGTAGTCACAGGAGCCGCCTCTTTTAATAATTGCCAATAGAGTTGGACATACTCTTGGTAGGCGGGAAATAATCTTTTTACCACCGATTCAGAGTCGGTTTTGGCAAACAAGAGATTCTTGGAGAAATATTGATTGGCATCATAAAACTTCATTTCCAGATCTTGAGCTAGATCTCTATACTTATCTCGAATCGTACTCATCGGCTCAATATATTTTTCAATATAAGCCGGATAGCGAAAGAGGGGCTGAAAGTCCAAAACGATGAGAATTTTTTTCTGTCCAAACGCCAAAAAATCAATACCGAGTAACGGTAGGTCGTAGTGATGATCAGGATAAATCACGCTATTGAAAATCTGGGCAGTTTCTCCGGCATCAATGTAGGTGTAGCGAATTTTGCGGAGTTCAGGGCATTGATAACACCAACTGCGGATCGTGGCCGGATTTTTACCGCGATCGCTGACTAAGACTTCTAAGCCAGGTGGGATAGGGCGACTTTGCAACTCAAATCGCTCAAACAGTTCATTTTCTAGAAATTCTTGAAACGGTTTAAACATAGGATTTTAGCCTGGGTTTTCAAATCTTCCCCTCGAAATATGAGAGTAAAGGACGACCTCAAGCCCCGTCCCTGTTTTCATAAACTAAGTAACATATCGTTACAAACAACCCTTTTTCTTGGCAAAAACCCAGCGATCGCTACCTAGTCCAGACAAGACGCTGCCTAGATTAACAAAACTTAACAAATAATCTCATAAACTTTGGGCTACCATAGTGAACCAAGTTAGCGATTACGGCCTAAACCATCATTGATGAAGCCTTACTGCAATCTGATCAGGATAGCAGTTTTAATGAACTCAAAGGATAGTTAGGCGTTGCTGTTCTCGTGAATTTAGTTCAATACAGTTTCAGATAAGAATCTAGACGGATGACTATTCAGTTAAGCGAAAGGGCCAAGCAATTAATTCCTCTAGCGAGAATTATGAGTTTTTCACCCTGGAAAGAAAGTTATTCAGATGAACTCATCAAAATTTTCCAAGACGCTGACAATGAAAGTCGTTATCTAACCGATGAAGATTTAGCTAATCTGGTTAAGCTCGTTCCTAGTTTATCTCCATCCCTAGAACAGTCCCAAGTATTACGGGACAATGCCTCAACCCTCGTTGCCAAGGCCAGGGAGCAAGTGTTAGTTCACTTTCCTCAGATTATGGAACCTGGTGGAGCACTCTATCCACCGGAGCGGGCTGAAGCCTGTTGGCGGGATTTTTGGCATTTTTTGCGCTGTATTACCTATGGTGTTGCTGGAGCCAAGCCGCAATTTACCAGCCCAGACGGTTTAAAAAATATGCAGTTACTTTATCAAGAATTGCGAGTTCCGTTAGATGCCATGATCGATGGATTGGAACAGTTGAAACTGTTTAGCCTCCAACCGTTTAGCGACGAAGAACAAACACAGTTAACACTTTATTTCGATCATTTGATCACAGCCTTGAAACAATTTAGAACGATTTAAGAAGCATTAAAGAAGTCTATTTTACAGAAAAGAAAAAGCATTTCATACTATCAATACTGCCAATTCGGGTTCACCAATAGACTTTAAGCTGATTATGGTCTAGAGTTTGAGCCTTTTTTCTTCAGGAGTAATAACCATTCCTCGGCTGTCTCAAGTTTTCATGCCTGAATTTCCTTGATGAAATAATAGTTATTCCTAACCTCTTTGTATTAATTATTCATCAAAAAACTATTTAGTCACAAGTCTTGTACTAAATTAGCTCTGTAAGATATATTGTCACCATAATACTAAGCGGTCTAGACAGATTTTAAAATTGCTTGTTTGAGATTTCAATGTAAAGATTCAGGAAAGGGGGTTGACAGGAGCCAAAAAAAGTGTAGATTAAGGAAATGAAAAAAAAAGAAGTGCCTCAGCAATTAGATAGGGAAAATTTAGAGAAATTGCCACCAGAAAAACTGG
>JAYKJI010000437.1:0-4141 GCA_035285405.1 Snowella sp.
AGGCATAGTTTTTTATGAAAATTCAATTAGGAACGAAAAATCAAGGTTTCATGCGGTAGGCTTTTGTACTAATACAAGTCCAAAAGCCTATCTCTAACTGAATTGTAAGTCTTGGAGATGTCTAATAATAATTCAAATAAAGAGCGACTGGTTTATTGGGAGAAAATAGTCAATTCTGATCAATCTTGGGATCTGGGAATGCCAGAGGTTTTAGAACCTGGCTTTTTTAGAGTTGGAAGTGGGGAAATTTGTTACAGTAATCGCACTGAAGATACATTGTATTTATTTGAAAGTGAGTGCGATATAGCATTAATTGATCTACAACTCATAACCTTATGGATTCCAGATGCAAACTCAATTTATGCCCCTGCCTATAGTGATGCTGTCCAAAAGATTTCTGAATTCATCGAAGATCTCTGTCGAAATATTGAACATGAACATTTTTCTCGCTTCAATCCTTTCATTTCAAGAATAATTGATTTAAAAACTCTATATTATCGCATTGGCAAATTAATGAAAATCCTTGATATGTGGTTGGAGACAATTGAAAAGACTGATCAGTCAGAAGGTTTCTATGAAGAAAATTTCCCTAATTTCAAAAAGATCTATCAGTCTAAAATATTTAACAAAAATTGGGTAACTGATCATAGAATAATTACGATAAAATAGCCCATTATCTATGGCTAAAAGCGATACTAAAATTGGTGACTACATTAAAAATTTTCTAGGGATCTCACTGTAAAAGCTCACGCCGCTTTCGCTCTTGCTCTTCTTGTTCTACTTTTGCTTTACTTTTCAAGTAAAGTTGACTGGCTTCCTGAGATTCACTTTTTAAAGAGTTGATAAACTGGTTATCCGAGAAGATATCCACTACCAACTTTCTGTTTGATTTATCTAAGCTGTAAAACCATGTAATCAAGTCATTAAATATATTTTGCCGCCATGTCGAACCTGTATTATACACATCGAAACAAAGAGAACAAATTGATGTAGCATCAATAGCGTTTCTATTTAACGCTGCACTTAGTGATCCCATCGACCAGTACTCATTCGATGGCATACACTCATCCGAATTGCTTTCTTTACTCACCATACAATCTAGAAATTTTTCTGAAGTCCACGCTCCATAATACCCAGCCATCGCAGCAATTAGGACTGAGGCAGGAAATCCCGGTCTTAAATCACCTAGATCTTTAAGTGCATTAAATTTTGACAAAAAAAGTGAGTAGTAATATCTAGATCTTACACAGTCTTCGGTTTTTAGAAATTGACTCAGTTGAAATAGTGAATTACTTTTTGGTGGGCTGTCTTGGCAGGATTTTATCACTGAGTTCAAGACATTTATGTTTACATCTGCTGATGCTCTGGTCTGGGTAAGACTTACAAACAAAACACTGACTAAGGAGAGACTTGCTAACTTAATAAAAGTAAATTTTTTTGAAAAAATCATGGTTGATTACTCCGAATAGTGTTTTCAATCTCACTAGTTGGGTTTGGTACTGTCTTGACTTCCCACGGTTGAGAAACGGATTGTGTTGGAACAGGAGCCTGCTGATTAACAATTGGGTCTGGCTGACGACGGACAATTTGGGACTTTACCGTATTTTCTATAGACGGTGCTGGCTTAACTTGTACTTTTTTTGTTGGCTGGACTTTTGGTGGAGCGGGAGTCGCCGGAGGAATGTGGTTTGTTTTCGGTGGAATTGGTTTATTTTGCACTGAGGGTGGTGGTTTGCTAGGAGGAGAAATCGTCGCTGTTTTTTGAGGTGGAATAACCTTTTTCTGGGGAGGAGGAGTTGCTTTAACCGTATTTTTAGGAGGGCGCGTATTACTGGGCGCAGGTGTCGTTACAGATTTCTTCGCTGAAGTAGTTGGTTTGGAGGGAGAAACAGAAGGTGCTTTAGTTGATGCCTTGGGGGTTTCCACATTTTTTTGAACCGAAGAAGCTGGTTTTTGTGACGAGGGAGTCGCCTTCGGTTGACTAGGATTAGGCGAGGATTGTACTTGTGGAGTTGGATTGATTGCAGCAGGTGGAGACGGCAAAGGCGTTGATGCGGGAGGGGATTCAGAAGACTTTGAAACAGGGGATGGGGGCGCACTGGGGCGAGGAAACAATAATTTCCATCCCCAAAATCCACTTCCGGCCATCAAACTTGACGCAGTCGCCAATAAAATGACGGTTTTTTTAACCGGTAAACCTCCAGTCTGTATAACGGTTGGCTTGTTGATTCTGGTCGCAGCAGTCGCCATATTCACATTAGGAACTTTGGCTATTATTTGTTTAAGGGCCTGCAAAACCTCATGAGCTGACTGATATCTTTGCCTGACCAACGCATGGGTCATTTTATCTAAAATCGTCGCTAGATTCTTACCAATTGGATTAACAACTTTATTGCGCCAAATAAACCGGTTTTCAATCGGATCGTACAGTTGGGATGGATCGATTTCAGTCAATAAATAAATACAGGTTACACCCAAGCTAAAAATGTCACTCGCAAAGACAGCCTTGCCATGAGATTGTTCTGGAGCCGCAAATCCCAAGCTACCAATAATTGTCCCTGTTCGCTTGAGTGTGGTTTGAGTAACCTCTTTAGCCGCCCCAAAATCGACTAACACAAGTTTTTGATCAGTATTTCGACGAATAATATTATCCGGCTTAATATCGCGGTGAATAACTTGTCCTTGATGCACAAAATGCAATAAAGGTAGTAAATCAGATAATAAAGAACGGATTTTTGCTTCAGAGAAAGCCCCCTTTTCTTGCAATTCCTTTGCCAAGGTATTCCCTTGAACGTATTCTTGAATAATGTAAAGTTGATTGTTTTGTTCTAGATAACTATAAAGCTCAGGAATTTGGGAATGATGCCCTAATTTTTTTAAACGTCTTGCCTCTAATTTGAACAACTCAATGGCCTTTTGCGTTACCTGAGATGATTGCCCTTGTAAAAAAAATTGTTTGATAACACAGTGCGATTGCTGAGTGTTTCGCTCGTCTAATGCTAAAAAAGTTTTACCAAATCCTCCTTGCCCAATGACGGTCAAAGCACGATAACGCTCTTGAAGCAGTAGCTTTGTGCCACAATGTTGACAAAAACGACCTTGCAAGGGGTTGCCGGTTGGTTTCTGACAATTAGGATTTAAACAGTGACTGTTGTTCATGGGCAAAAGAGCACTGAAAACTTTCTCTCTACGCCATTCCATACCACAATGATCGTTAAGAATTATTGCAAGGACAGAGCGACTAGTAAAGGTTTGACTACCTCAATTTTTAGCACAAATCTAAGCATAAAACACTTCATTTGGTTAGAAAAATGCCGAATAGATTACCGGGGTAAATGCAATTTGGGATCCTGGGCCGCCCATCCCACCGGAGACTTAAAGCGGACTTCAAAATGTAAATGGGGTTCAATAATATCAGGGCGTCCTGTCGTTCCCACATAACCCAGCACTGTGCCAGCACGAACCATTTCCCCTGGACTGACCGCAAACCGACTGAGGTGGGCATAACGGGTTTGGCGGCCATTGCCGTGATCCACCACCACCAAAAATCCATACAAGCCCTCTTGACTGACCAAAATCACCTGGCCATCGGCGGCGGCTACAACGGGGGTATTCAGGGGAGCGAGTAAATCAACCCCGCTATGGAAAAAAGCATCCGCTTCATTGGTGCCATTATTCTGCCAGCCATAATCGAGGCCAATCTTCGGTCTAGGGGCGATTGGCCATTGCTTTAGGCCTGTGTAATTGTCCACCGTGGCCGTTGTTTTTTCTGTCCAGGTCACGCCGGGAATAAAGGCTCTGGTCGGTTTTTCCTGGCAACCATTAATTTCAAATAAAATATCCGCCCGCAAGCCGTAGGCCGTCGCTAAATCCCGCCAACTAGCGCCGTCTGGGGTATCAATAAACCGACCATTGAAGGGGGGAATGAAAACTACTTGCCCCGGTGTGACCCGTCCTTTGAGTTGGGGATTGGCACTTTTTACGGTTTCAGGCACCAATTGATACTGTTGGGCAATACTTTCTAGGGTTTCCCCCGCTTTCACCGTATGCCGTTGCAATCGTTTGGCGATCGCCTCTGGGCAAACATTCGTTATCGGTAAGGATTCCTGGGCCTTAATCTCTGTAGTCAAATTTACTAAGA
>JAYKJI010000438.1:0-4380 GCA_035285405.1 Snowella sp.
CATATCCAACAGCCAAAGAAACAGCCATGCCATTAAGCCTTGATGACTACCTGAACCCCGACAAATTCCCTGTGACATCGCGGGAAGGCTTATCGGCACAGCAGCAATTTCGGATCGACGCTTTCAACTACGACAACCTAGTCCGGTACAAGGACGAGGGGAACGCACTGGACGAGGAGCAAGTAGCGATTTTAAAGGAGTTGGAAGTCAAAGTCCCGGCTCAGAAGGATTTACGGGATGCGGTTAGAAATGGGTGAGAGGGCGAATTATGTAAACGATTGTGACTTTCAATCAAAGAAGGCAAAAAACTGGCTAAACTTTTAGATCAAGATATTTTGTAATAATTATTTATTTTCTGCGCCTATCAAGATTATTGTCGCAAAGTAGGTATGACTGATCAATTCTTTGACTCACCAATTCTTAACTCCCCCTATGAATATCCCCAACAGCATTGGGAGTTGGACAAAGAAGGTCAACCTACGAATCGCATTCTCTCACAAAGGCGATCAGCAGATTTCATTACCCCCATTCCAAAAACCCGGAAACAAGGTAAGTCAAAAGCGGAACAGATGGAAATACCGTTATTTGACACGGTGGGGGTTTCTGATGAGTCACAAACCTATGATTTGTCCTACTTTATCAACAGTATCCGCAGCAAGGTTGACGAGTGGCGGCAGATTAGTGATCCAGCTAAATGGAAGGTAACACCGGAAACGGCTCAATTATTAACCTATTGGCGACACCATCAATTCCAATCATTCCGACCTTTTTTCTGTCAGCTAGAGGCAGTAGAAACCGCTATTTGGTTGGCTGAGGTTGCTCCCCAATCAGGCAAAAAGGAAAAGGCTTTTCTGGAACATCTCAATAACGTAAACTTTGCCGCTAATCCTGAGTTATTGCGGGTAGCGTTGAAATTGGCAACAGGAGCTGGCAAAACAACGGTGATGGCGATGCTTATTGCTTGGCAGACGATTAATGCTGTACGCCATCCAACCAGTAACCGATTCACTAAAGGGTTTTTAATTGTGACCCCAGGCATTACCATCCGCGATCGCCTGCGAGTCTTACAGCCGAATGATCCTGATAACTATTACACCGAGCGAGAATTAATTCCTACCAGCATGAGAGGAAACATCCAAAAAGCACGGATTGTTATCACCAACTACCATGCCTTTAAGTTACGGGAAAAAATACAAATAGCCAGTGGCACTCGTAAGGTCATTGAAGGCCATGGCCCACCCCTGCAAACAACAGAAACGGAAGGGGAAATGTTACAACGGGTGATGCCTGAATTGATGAGTTTAAAGCGTATTTTGGTTCTTAATGACGAGGCCCATCATTGTTATCGAGAATGTCCCAATACCGATGAAGTTGACAAATTAAAGGGGGATGATAAGACCGAAGCCAAGAAAAATAATGAAGCAGCACGGCTTTGGATATCTGGTATTGAGATCATCAAACGATACTTAGAGCTAATTCGGGTTTATGACCTATCCGCAACGCCATTTTTTCTAAGGGGTTCGGGTTATGTTGAAGGAACTTTATTTCCTTGGACGGTTAGTAATTTTTCCTTGATGGATGCCATCGAATGTGGCATTGTCAAACTACCGAGGGTTCCCGTTTCGGATAATGTGCCGGGGAGAGAAATGCCTAAGTTTCGTGACCTCTGGAATACGGTACGGACACGAATGCCTAAGAAGGGACGGGGTAAAGCAGGGGGACTAGATCCGTTGAGTTTACCAGCGGAATTACAAACAGCGTTAGATGCCCTTTATGGTCACTACGAAAAAACCTTTGAAATATGGCAAAGTGAAAATATAGATGTGCCGCCAGTGTTCATTGTGGTCTGCAATAATACTTCTACATCCAAGCTGGTGTATGACTACATTTCCGGTTTCCACAGGGAAACTGACCAAGGAGAGTCTGTCTTTCATGCAGGACGTTTAGCCCTTTTCCGTAATTACGATGACATTGGCGATCGCCTGGTGCGGCCTAGGACACTGTTAATTGATAGTGAACAATTGGAATCTGGGGATGCCCTAGACAATAATTTTCGACAGGTTGCCAAGGAAGAAATTGACCGCTTTCGCTATGAGATTGGCCAACGGGAAGGATCGGTCAAAGCCGAAAAAATTACCGATCAAGATTTGCTGCGAGAGGTAATGAACACCGTCGGCAAAAAAGACAAATTAGGAGAATCAATTCGTTGCGTTGTTTCGGTTTCCATGCTGACAGAAGGTTGGGATGCTAACACCGTCACCCATGTTTTGGGGATACGAGCTTTTGGTACTCAACTTCTTTGTGAGCAAGTTATGGGACGGGCATTGCGGCGGATGTCCTACGACCTCAACGACAAAGGTTTGTTTGATGTGGAATATGCCGATGTCTTAGGCATTCCCTTTGATTTCAATGCTAAGCCTGCCATCGTCAAGCAAGTTAAACCCCGTCAAACAATTCATGTACGTGCAGTACGCCCCGACCGCGATCGCCTAGAAATAACCTTTCCCTGTGTGGAAGGCTACCGAGTGGAACTCCCCAGCACCCAATTAACTGCTAAGTTTGGCGAAGATTCATTATTGGAATTAACCCCCAATTTAGTGGGAGCAACCCAAACCATTGTTGAAGGCATCGTCGGGGAGGGGATTGAGTTGAATGTCAAACACTTAGAAGGAATGCGGGAAGCGACCTTGTTATTTCATCTCACCCGACATCTAATTTTTACCAAATTCCGCGATCCCGGCGAAGAACCCAAAATGTATCTATTTGGGCAGCTAAAACAAATTGCTAAGCAATGGTTACAGGACTATCTACGCTGCACAGGCAACACCTACCCGGCCCAATTGGTCTATCAAGAAATTGCGGATATGGCCTGTGAGCGTATCCGTAAAGGCATCACAGAGGCCAGCATTGGGGATAAACCTGTAAAGGCTGTGCTAGATGCCTATAATCCCGTAGGCTCAACCTGTCACGTTAATTTCAACACATCAAAAACAAGTCGCTGGCGCACCGATGCCCGTAAGAGCCACATTGATTGGGTTATTCTCGATAGTGATTGGGAAGGGGAATTTTGCCGAGTCGCAGAAGCCCATCCGTTGGTCAGAGCTTATGTCAAAAATCAAAACTTGGGTTTGGAAGTCCCCTATCTCTGGGGTTCACAGCAACGCAAATATTTACCCGATTTTATTGTGCAGGTTATGGATCGGGGCAGTGATAACCCCAAAGATTGCCTAAACTTGATTGTAGAGATCAAAGGCTATCGGGGAGAAGATGCCAAAGAAAAGGCTAGTACCATGCGAAATTACTGGGTTCCTGGGGTGAATAATCTCCAGTCCTATGGTCGTTGGGCGTTTGCTGAGTTCACAGAGGTGTTTCAAATTCAAGCGGAGTTTGAGCAGTTGGTTAACTCTTTGGTACAATCTTGATTTTTTAAGAGGTCATTATGTTAAAAAGCTATGAGGCAATGTACGAAAATGGGCAAGTTAAATGGCTAGGAGAACAGCCAGACGTTACCTCTGCGCGTTTAATCGTAACAGTATTGGAAACTACTAAAAATGAATCCAAAAAACGACGATCGCCGTCTGAGAGTATTGCAGGCAAAGGAAAAATGTTGGGTGATATTGTCAGTCCTTTAGTGCCAGAGGCAGACTGGGAATGTCTCAAATAATTCTGTTAGATACCCATATTTGGTTTTGGTTTATCAATCAAGAATATGACAAATTTCCTCAGCACTGGGTTGACATCATTGAAATGGCAGACAAAGTAAGTATCTCTCCAGTTTCTTGCTATGAAATCGCCCTAGCAGAGCAGAAAAAACGCTTACAATTACCTTGTCCGACTCAACAGTGGCTGACGGAAGCGTTAACCCCCTCTGGCATTTCTTTACTGCCCTTATCGGCCGACATTGCAGCTAAAGCGGTCAGTTTATCCCCAGTCCACAGAGATCCTTTCGATCGCCTGATTATAGCGACGGCATTATGTCACCAAACCCAATTAGCCAGCATTGATAGTCTGTTTCCCCAGTATTCCGAACTAGATGGCATCCTATTGTCTTCATCAATCTGACAAACAGCGATCGCCACTTAACAATCGTTATCTTAATCTAAGTCCAAATCAGTTTTAACAAAATCCTATGGCGTCTAAACAACCGAAAAAAATTGATACTCTCAAGCACTCCGATGACAGTCGTAAATATTTACCGTCGGCGGAGTTTCAAGGCGCATTTGAAGAAGAAGAAAAGCATCCGATTCAGATTGCCTATGAGCGGTGCAATGCCAAAGGCGATCGGGATTTACAGTTGGTTTGGCGAGGTAAAGATATTACCGATTGGGCAGATTTAGTGGTTCCTGTACCGCCACTATACGTCCAAGAAAAAATCCATCC
>JAYKJI010000439.1:0-3762 GCA_035285405.1 Snowella sp.
TCGCCTCTAAAATAGGAAGAGCAGGATGTTTAGGTTTCAATAGAGCAAGCGGTAATTTCGCCTCGGAAGCATCAGGAAAGGAGGTTGTCTTAGGAATTGGCGGGAAGACCTTGGCTAATGGAGTTAATTGGTCTTGGATGGCCTGATTGGTTCGGCTTTCCTGGGCGGTACGAGAATCATACATAGTGGGAATAAACCCGGCAAAAGCTAATTGGGGATTAGCGACTCGGCGTAGTCTTGCGACGGTATTTAATAAAAGGTCGGTTCCCTGAAAGGCTTTAAACTGACATTGAATCGGAACCAATATATGAGTGGCGGCTACTAAGCTAATGACGGTTAAAATCCCTAAGCTGGGAGGGCAGTCAATTAGGATGAAGTCATATTCATCTTGGATTGAGGCGAGGACGTTCTTCAGTCGCATCTCCCTCATTAAAGCTGAGACCAATTCGAGTTCGGCGGCACTTAAGTTGATGTTAGAGGGAGCCAGATCCATGCCTAAAGTATGCGGGTGGATCGGTAAGGGTTCTTCTCCTACGATTGATTGATAAACTGTTTTCTCCAAAGTCACGGGATCAAGTCCCATGAAGATAGTCAAGGAAGCCTGGGGATCTAAGTCGAGAAGGAGAACCCGATGGTGACGTTGAGCTAAGTGATAGCCCACATTCATCGTTAAGGTTGTTTTTCCAACTCCCCCCGATTGGTTAAAAAAAGCGATGATACGGTTAGTTTGGTTCACGGATGCCATTGAGAGGAGAGAAGTAATGATGGATAATTGGAATGTTTGAGATTGCAGAATCTTCGATTTAATAGGCTACTTTTTATAGGATCTGCCAGACTGTATTGTCGATATTAGAATCTCTCTTGATACCCCATCTATATATTGGAGACTCTTGACTAAATCACATCCTCCAAAATTTGACCGTTTTCTTGTAACCAAGCCTTGGCTTTTTCCATTGTAGAGGTTTGGGTACGAACAATATTCCAGAAGCGGGGCGTATGGTTTGCCTCAAGGAGATGGGCAAGTTCGTGGACAATCACATAGTCAATCACAAACATAGGAGCTTTAATCAAACGCCAGTTGAGATTGATATTGTTTTTAACTGTGCAGGAACCCCAACGGTAGCGATTATCGACTATCTTTGCTTCTGTATATTCGACACCAAGTTCTAAGGCAAGGCGAGCTACACGGGGTAAGATTTTTTCTTTGGCCCTGTTAATATACCAATCCCTTAGCACTTCTTGACGTTGGGAAAAAGGCGATCGCCGAATCAGGAATTTTTGTTTGAACTGAACATCATCGGTTGCGGATTCGACTAATTCAATACGATAGGAACGCCCAAGATAAAGAGCCGATTCTCCATTAACTAATTCTTTACCAGGGGGATGGGGTAAGTCTTGATACTTTTGAGGGTGTTTAATTTTTTCATATAACCACTGGCGTTTGGACTGGATAATGGCATCAATTTTTTCGGCACAGAGGTTACTAGGAGCATGAACAATGACACGACGATCCCGCTCGACAGTAATGCTGAGAGTCTTGCGCCGAGACGAGCGCTGAATCGTATAGGTTAATTCCATCGGTTACTCTGCGTACAAAATCGTATCGTTTTTTGCTTCGGCAATTTCCATGATACGGCTAATGATAGAGGCGCGATTTTTGATCACCTGGGGTAATTTAATAAATCTGGGAGCCAGTAGAATTTGCTGTAACTCAGCGATGAGTTTTTTACGCGCAGGAATACTATCCCAGAATCCTGTTAGTTTCAATTCTCGTTCCACCGTGAGATAGATCTGTTGGGTTAAATCCACCAAGATGGCAATTTGCTCTTCTTCCTTAGTGGTGGTATAGCGACCGGCAGGTTCTGACACTTTCTTCCCTGCTTGGGTTGTTTGAGTTGAGCTTGTCGGTGTTGGGGCATCTTCGCCATAGATTTCGCGTTTCAGGCAACGGAAAAACGGCATTTGCTTCTGGCGGTGTAGCCCATAGGTGGGTTCCTGGCTGGCATTACGAATCCGTTCCCGTAGTTTTTCCAGTTCTTCGTAAATTTTATTCCAGTTATCTTGAAATTGCTCAAAGATTTGGGCCAGGGCCTCGGCGAAGGAAGCTTGTAAGTCAGGATCATCGGTCAAGTCAACGGTGAGATAGTGACGAATAGCATGGGCAATCTCAGCCGCTTTCGTTTTAGTGCGTTTACGTTTCCCCACTTCCTGTTCAAAATTTTCATCTAAGATTGAAATGGGTTGCACTTTCACATTGATCCCCTGGGATTGCAGATAGACATCAGCGATCGCCCGCAGTTTGGGGGGAATATCTTTCATACTGATTCTTCCATCCCGAAAGTGCATGGCTGCTCTGGCGTTGATTGCTGTTAGCAGTTCGTAATCTGCGAGGTAAGCTAAAGCTTCTTTAGCAGGGTAGAGAACATTCAAACAACGGGTAAATTGTCGAAATGCCTGCATATAATCAAAGCGAATATCTTCGTCGTAAAATAAATCGTAAAAGGCATCTAGGTCACTCTGAAGGGTTAACCTATATTGTTTCAAAAATTGGATGATTTTTGCATGGCTGGCTTCGAGATCTCGTAATTCTTTTTCAGGAAAACTCAGTGCGGCGAATACTTCTTTCTGTTCCCGTTCATCATAGTTATCAATGGCTTTTTTCAGGTGATGGCCAATGCCGACATAATCTACCACAAAGCCTTTATCTTTACCATTACTACCGACTCGATTCACACGGGCGATCGCCTGAAGAAGATTATGGGCAATGATCACTTTATCAAGATAGAGAACCTGTTCAATCGGAGCATCAAATCCAGTCAGTAACATATTGTTGACAATTAGAATGCCGATATTGCCATTTACTCCTTCATCTTCCCGATGCTGGAGGCACGCTTCGCGCCCAAAGGGCATTTTGAAGCGTTTAATACTGAGTTCGTGACGGCTGGGATTGGTATATTCTTTTAGATGGGGTTTATCATTGTTGCTCCCAGAAATAATCACATCGGTTTCTAGGGTTTTCAGTTGCTCCAGATTCATCTGATCGGGGTTATGCTGTTCAAGTTTAGCGATCGCCGCCATTAGGGCCGCATCAATCTGTTGTTTATAGCGCACAGCCGCCTCGCGGGAGGTAGCCACAATCTGAGCTTTAAAGCCGTTGGGGAAAACGTGGGTTAGGTAATGTTCCACCATGTCCTGGGCTTTGGCTTGAATAGTGGATTCAGCTTCTAGGTAGGCTTGACGGGAACCATACCCTAAAATCTGGAGCCGTTCTTCTAGGTTGTAATCGCTAAAAACATCGGCAAATTCGGTATCCATCCCAGGGCGATCCGTGATTTCAGCGTTGTGGGTACGACCTTCATAAACAATTTCTAGGGTGACTTTATCCGCGATCGCCTGCCGCATGGTGTACTTGTCAATATAGTCGCCAAAAACCCGTTCTGTTTTGTCTATGGGAGTGCCTGTGTAGCCAATGCGGGCGGCGTTAGGAATGGCTTTATCGAGGTTGCTACCTAACAGGGCATATTGGGAGCGGTGCGCCTCATCGGTCATTACCAATATGTGGGGACTGGCGTTGAGTTGAGGAAAAATTCCACCTGTAAATAATCAGTTGATGATTAACAAGATTGAACGGGAACCCAAAGAGAAGTCCAGTCGTGATTAAGTTCAGCTACCTTGAGTAAGCTTAAAGCGTTACTACCGTTAATGCTCCAACTTATACCCTTTTTTTTCTGGCGATGACCAACCACCATATCTACGCCTTTT
>JAYKJI010000440.1:0-13644 GCA_035285405.1 Snowella sp.
TCGCGCTCAGGGACGTTCTGTTTTGGAATTTTTCCGCGAAGCTTTAGCTTCTGTTGACGAAAATAACATTATTTCTCTTGTTCCTGCTCCTGATTCTTTTGTCAACCTGTTCACCTGAATTCTTACATTTCAATTATTACTATATTCCTATTTATTGCAATTATAAAAATAAATCATTTTTCTGAGAATCCTTTTCTACAAGGTTTCTGATTATTTTTATGCTTAATTAAAACTAAGATTTGCTTGAGATCAATCCAATCAATTCCCATGAACTGATCATGCTAAGCTCTTGAAAACAGAAAAGATAATAATTATAACGATAGACAAATATCTATTCAGACAAATTTAATATAGATACTAATAAACTGGCACTCGATCTAGTTGAAAGATTGTCCTAGATAGTAGCAATTCATAAAATACCTATGAAATCAACAATTTAAATCTCGAAAATGCTATAAAAATTTTGATAATAGATCAAGTTAAATCTAATTTTTTCCGATTTCTTTCCGATTTCTTTCCGAATCTTTTGTCATTTATTTATTATTTTTGTTGATATTAGTTATGGTAGAGTAAACACAGAATTTCAATGTCATGGAGATTATAAAAATGGTTTTTGGCCCTGCATCTCGGCTTGGCGTTAGTTTATTTGAAGAAACTCCTCCGTTAGAACTCATTCCAGGTCGATCAGAAGAAGAGATAGAAAGCCTTATTCGAGCTATCTATCGACAAGTTTTAGGTAATGCTTATGTGATGGAAAGTGAGCGTGCGACTATTCCCGAATCCCAGTTCAAACGAGGTGAGCTAAGTGTGCGGGAATTTGTTCGGGCTTTGGCGAAATCCGACGCTTACCGTTCTCGCTTTTTTGAAACTTGCCCTCGTTATCGTTTTATTGAACTGAATTTTAAACATTTACTAGGTCGTACTCCGACAGATCTAGAAGAAATGAGGGCACACAGTAGCATCCTTGATACGGAAGGATTTGAGGCTGAGATTGACTCCTATCTCGATAGTGATGAATATCAAAATGCCTACGGAGAAAATTTTGTACCCTATTATCGAGGCTATAAAACTCAGCCAGGACAAACTATGGTTGGTTTTACCCATATGTTTGCGCTCCTTCGAGGTGCTTCCAGTAGTGATTTCAAGGGTAGTCTTTCCGGCAAGGCTCCAGCTCTAAATAAATATGTCATTCAAGAAACCCCGATCGCGATCGTGCCACCGTCTGGGGGATCCGTTGGTGATACTTGGGCATTCCAAGAACCGGCTCGGACTTCTCGTACCCGTTTGGGACTTGGAGGAGATGAGCAAGGTAAGGTCTATCGAATTGAGGTGACGGGCTACCGAGGTAAAGGAAAGGTGCTTCCTGCTTCTAAGTTCCGCCGCAGTAACCAAGTCTATCTAGTCCCCTTCGATAAACTCTCTCAAGAATATCAACGTATTCATCAGCAAGGTGGTGTGATTGCTAGTATCACCGCAGTAAACTAACGTTGCCTTCATAAGTTTGCGTTTTTTTAGATTTAATTACTGAATTTCAACACTTGAGCTTTCTTTATTTTCAGGAGAACTTTAATGAGCGTGGTTTTAGATGCTCCCGTAGAGCTTTGGGCTATGGCAAGCGCAGAAGATCAACAGACAGTGATTCGCGCTGTTTATAAGCAAGTTTTGGGTAATCCCCATGTAATGGACAGTGAACGTTTGACCACCGCCGAATCCCAACTGTGCAACGGTTCTATTAATGTTCGAGAGTTTGTTCGTATAGTGGCCAAATCCGACTTTTACCGGAGTCGTTATTTTGAGTCTTGTGCTCCCTATCGTTTTGTAGAACTCAACTTCAAACATTTATTGGGCCGCGCTCCCCTAGACCAAGCAGAATTATCTGAGCATATTCGCCGTTGTGTTGAAGAAGGCTATGAGGCAGAAATCGATTCCTATCTCGATAGTGATGAATATCAAGCCAAATTTGGGGAAAATGTCGTTCCTTACTATCAAGGGGCAACCAGCCAAGTAGGTCAAAAACAGTTGGGCTATAACCGAACGCTTTCGCTATACCAGGGATATGCGGGGGTTGACAGTGCTTTCAGTGCTTCCCGTTTAGTGGATTTTGTAGCAGGTAATAGCGGCAATAAGATTAACTTGCCTAGCACTGGTGGTCGTTTGAGTACGGCAACAGAAAAGACTTTCAAAATTTTGGTTAAGGGATCTAAATTTGATAGTCCTCGCCGATCCAGTACGACTGAATATTTGGTGTCAGGGGCAAAAATGACTCCGCAAATCCAGCGTATCCATCGCTCCGGCGGCAAGATTGTCAGCATTACTGAGGTTGCTTAAACCAGAGATTAATTAATCGGTGGAGAAGTGGCAATTCGCTTCTCTACTTCTCTTGCTTCTTTGTTTTCTCGTATCTATGCACGGGGAACGATTTTGTCTTGGCTACATTTTTGAAAGCGAGCTTTAGATTCGTTTTTATTGGGGAAAAACTGAATCAAAAAACATTCATTTGAATTGTTGATAGGTCAAGGTGCTCAAAGATGTTACCTCCCATCGCCTGTAAAAAAATGCAGACTTGGATTAGAAGTCGCCATCTTATTTTTTCGGGTCAGTTTCTCATTTTTGAAACGTTAGATTATCCTGCGGTTGAACGTTTTGAAGCTTGTGTGCTCAGTCTAGGCGGGTGTTTTATTTCCGTTGAATCCGTCAAGACAATTTGGATGGGTAATCATCGCAAAGTCATTCTTTATCAAGCTAAAGCCAGTTTGCATACTCCTCACCATGAACTACGACAATATTGGTTTAAGCATGGCAGTTTTCATACTCGCTTTGACGAAAGTAGTGATTGTCTGAGAATTCAGCAAAATTGAGTAGAATTTTAGTTAGAAAAATATATCTCTTAAAATATGGATATTCACCAAATTGAAACCTCTCTTGACAATCCTGATTTTCAGTATCGACTTAAAGCGATCGCGGCTCTGAAAGACTATTCATCAGACATTGCCGTTCCACTTCTCACCCGTAAGTTGGACGACCCAGAATTTCTTGTGCGTTCTTTTGTGAGTATGGGCTTGGGCAAACAACAAACGGCGGAATCCTTTGCGGCTCTCTTACAAATGATTAAATTTGATGATACCCCGAATGTTCGGGCTGAAGCAGCTAATTCCCTCTCACTTTTTGGTAAATATGCGGCTTCCCATTTAGTGACGACCTTTTTTAAGGATGATCATTGGTTAGTTCGTCGTAGTATTTTGGCTGCTATCATCGACCTTGACTGTCCAAGTGAACTATTAGAAATCTGTCTTGAAGCTTTGAATGATGAGGATTTGGCGGTTCAAGAAGCGGGGATTTATGCTTTGGGAAATTTAGCAGAAACCGATCAAGCGGAAGCTGCCCTAACAAAATTATTGTCCTTAGTCAGTTCAACCTCGGAACGAATTCGCCGTCAAGTTGCCTATGCCTTGAAATCCTTTGATGGCCCTCAAGCTAAAATGGCTCTCGCTCAACTACGAGAAGATGCTGATCATCAAGTGGTAGCGGCCGCGTTGGAAGATTTACTTTAAACGAGCTTGACCCTAGCTTGCAGCTTTGTAGAAATCTTAGGATTGTCTCTGGTAGTTCAGAACTAAATCTAAACGGCCGAGGGAACTAATTGCCGATTCTCGTACATAGGGATCTACCGCTTCGTCCTGGGCAACACTGGTCAGGATCTCAGTACCGCGTTCATCGCCTAGGGAGGCAAGGGCGTTAACAATGGCAACTTGTACGGCCACATTCTCGGTGGTTTTCAAGGACTCGGCCAAAATCCCAAAAGCGGCTGAACCAATCTGTCCGAGGGCCATCACGGCCGCAATATGGACAACTGGATTGGCATCGGCGATCGCTGCTTTTAACCCCTGTAAACCCACTTCAGGAAACGGCTGATCAGGATAATTAGTGGCAACTTGGGCCAACGCCTTAGCAGCACTTCCCCGCACCGTGACATTTTCGCTCCTTAGCAGAGCATCCACTAGGGGAGACACCGTATCCATGCCAATACACCCTAAAGTCTTAACTGCGGCTCGACGATAAACCACATCTTCTTGATCCAACACCTTAATAAGTCGAGAAATGGTACTATCATCACCGTTTTCCGCAATTTCCCACATTGCCCGTTCCCTCATGTGAGGATTGGGGTGTTTTAGTTGTTCAAACAAAGCATCGGTTGTCATGATTTTAGCTAGGGTGAAAAATCTATAAATCTATAAAAAATTGCAGGTAATTAACAGGCTATTGGTACGGAAAGGCTGGCCGCTTTCGCACGCACTAACCAGTCCGAGTCTAAGGCCGCCATTTCCCGCCCCCTGGTATCACCCAGCTTTTCTAGGGCCATTAAAGCGGCATATTTTAAGTCCCAAATGTTGGTTGCAAGACTAGCTTTGAGAAAGGGGATACAAGCTGGATCGCCTAATTCCCCAAGTGCGATCGCCGCCGCCGCTCGTGACTTTTGAAACTGGGGTTGGCTATTTTCTAAGGCTGCTAACAATAAATTTTGGGCAGGGGTATGGTTCAACCAGCCGAATAACTTTACTACATGGAAATGAGCACCATAGTCATTACAGGCTTCTTCTTCGTAGGTTTGAAAAAGAGCAGCGGGAGCAACATCAGCGTAATTTTCAAGAATGGTCTTACTTGCCAAATAACAACGCCCAAAATCCGTCTCGTATAAGTCTCGAATTAAAACCGAGAGAGGGGGGAGGTCTTTATAAACATGTACCAAATCTAGATCCCCTGGATGATCCCGCAAGGTTTGTTCTAGAGGAATTTGCATGGTTTCAAAGGCGATCGCCCCCTCCGTGATGCCTCTTTCTGCTAACGTCCGAATACCTCTCAGCCGAAAAACCAGGGATACGGGACATCGGGCAATCTGGGGAATGGCATCGTAATAACGTGCATCCATTAAATCCTGAATAGACAACCTGCGCCCCAACACATTCGGATGTTGCAACATCGCCACAACTCTGTCCATCTGGGAGTAATCTTTGCTTAAGCGACAGACACCAGCAATGGCTGCACTGGCGATCGGGGCATCACTGTTATTCATAAATCGGCGAATTCTTGCTAAGGCCGGTTCATAATCCAAATTGGTTAAGGTGTGAATAATCACGCGATAGCTTTGGTTCGGTCTATCTAGCAATTGAGCCACCTCTTCTAATAGCTCAAGATCTTGAGTCCCAATTTCTCCGATCGCCCAAACCGCGTTTTCTACCGTATAACAATCACCGTCCGCTAAACAGGAGCGGATAGCCGGAATCGCCTGACTTGCCTTTAGCCTTCCCAGGGTTTCTAAGGCTTTACGACGCACAATCCGATTATCCAACCCTGGATCTGTTTGATAAACGGCCCGAATTAATGCCTGAATAGATTGCTCCGTCGGAAAATTAACCAAATGGGAGGCCGCAATGTAACGAGAATCATTTTCGCTAATCTGAGCTTGAGGCGTATCTAAAACAGCGATCGCTTTCTCTTCCGTTAAATTGAAGAAACTCGCAAAGCGTTTGTCCATAAATTACCTCTACTGGTATCTCCATAAAATCCCAAATCTTAAAACGAAAACCAGCCTGAAAGCTCTTTGACATTTCCCAACCGACTCTGGTCATGCAATGCCGAAGAACTTCCAGACCGTCAAGTAGGAACTATCCCTACTCAATCGACTAGGATAGGGAATTGATGGTGTAGTCTAACAGTGCATTGTACTCAGTTAAAGCTTGAGCAGACATATCGCGAGGTGCACAACCACGATTACGGGCAAAGCTGAGAGCTTCAACATAGGGAGCCGTGGGCAAACCTAAAGCACGATAGACCTCACGTTGACCGGCAATACCCCACTCATCCAGAGGGCCAGTACCACCCACGATCAAGCTATACTGAATTAAACGCAGATAATGTTTGATGTCACGCTGACATTTGGCTTTGAAAGTATCGGTCGAATTGGCTTCACCAGCATTATTCAGGTAAGGATACTTTTTGATGCAAGCATCATAAGCTTCTTGAGCAACTGCGTCGATATTGCCGCCGAGTTTTTCAGCCGCTTCTAAACGAGCAGCAGCCCGTTGGATAGAACCTTGAACCGATTCCAGGTCAGAGGTGCTAGGAAAACGTCCTGCCGCATCAGCAGCGGAAATAACGGTAGTAACAACTGATTTCATGTTTTTATGCTTCTCCAAAAATTTTAGATGTGTTAACAAGTTGTGCTCAATTAAAGTCGCCAAGGGCAAGCTTAAGATTTGCCAAGATCATTAGCTGAGAGCCGCAATGATACGATCAAAGTAGCTAGAAGCTTCAGCCACGAGGGAAGCGCAACGATCTTCCACAACGGGAGTCCCCATTTTGCGTAATTTAGAACCGGCACGAGCTTCACTAGGGTTGTCTTGGATGTGAGCCGCAGCTTGAGCTTTCATGATTTGCACAGCACGAACTGTTGAGGTGGTGGGTACGCCTAAAGCAGCGTACGTTTCTTTCAAACCATTTAAGCAACGGTCATCTAGAACAGAAGCATCACCAGCTAGCAGAGCGTAGGTTACATAACGTAAGATGATTTCAGCATCCCGTAAGCAAGCTGCCATACGACGGTTAGGATAGCAGTTACCACCCGCTTGAATTAAGCCTTGGTTTTCGCAAATCATACCGGCAACTGCATCAGAAACCATGCAACTAGCGTTACTGGCGATCGCGTTAACGGCATCAAGACGACGATTACCACTGGCAATGAAAGCTTTAAGAGCATTCAGATCAGAAACGGTGGAAGTGCTGGCATCAGCAGCAACTACGGCTCTTGAAAAAGCGTCAAGCATTGAGTTCTCCTTAACTTGGATGGACAAAAAGGTTTTTTATCACGGTTGGTCGCGGTGAACGACTAACTGGTTTTGAATCTACAGTTGCGGCGTGATTCGAGTCTCAATTCTTAAAAACAAATTAACAATTTGTAACAATTGTTGTAAAAGATACAAAAACAGCCCCATAGACAAACCTGGAAACCTCCCTTAAGCAGGACAGAGCGTGCAATTTCGCCAATCTAAGGAAAAATAGGTTTAGTTTCTAACCTGGTCAAATTACCCGATGGATATTACCCAATTCGTTGAGCAGTCCCTAGGTCGTTGGCGATCGCAACGCAGTGCCCACCACATGATTTTCAGTCACTTTGAAGCGGTACAATCCGTGATTGATATCATGGCCCTTTCCCCAGAAGACAAAGACGTTATTACCCTCTGTCAAGCCTATGGACTTAATCCCGACCAAGCCGTTTCCCCCTTTCGCATGACCTGGGAAGGCCAATCTGATTGGGATGAAGAGGCCGAAATGAAAGGAACCTGTGTTTTAGTGCCCATTCCCGATCCCACACTCCCCAACCAAGGCCGATTGCTCAGGGATCAAGGCTATGCGGAAACCGTTGCCGCCGTGGGAGAATATGTCTTTACTGAGGATGGTATGTTCGTCTTATTAACGCCCTATGATCGAGCCATGGCCGAAGAAAGAATCTGGTTTGTCAATCCCAACTTACGTCTGCGTGTTTCTCTCATCAAAACCAGTGAAGGGACTGGAGTCGTTACTGCGTCCTTTGCGTCAGAAATTCGTTCCCTAGCAGATCATTAAATTCAAATTCATAACGCCAAAGATTTCCTAAAAACGGTTTATTTTTCTGTTTTTAAACCATTATCATCTGCAATCATGAATTATACTCCATCGAATGATCTAATCACTTTGGCTGAATGGATGGCCGGTGATTTTAGTAATGCCCAGCAGTCTGTTGAAAATCCTCAACAATTTGCCCATATTCATATTTATTTTCGTCCCTTACCCTTTGAATTTTTTAATGCGATCGGATTTTACTCAGAGCAAGTCTATGATTATGATCTTTGGACTCCCTATCGCCAAGGTGTTCATCGTTTAGTGGATCAAGAGGATCAGATTTATATTGAAAACTATAGTTTGGAAGATCCCGTTCAATATGCTGGAGCCGCAAGAGAGTTAAGTATTCTTGCAACGATTAAGCCCCAAGCTATTCGGCGACGCTACCATTGTTCCATGGTCTTTAAACGAGAGGGAGACTCTTTTCGAGGGGCGGTTGAACCAGGGAACCAATGTCTGATTGAAAAAAGAGGGTGTCAAACCTATTTAGTCAGCGAGGTAGAAGTGACAGCAAAAACCTGGCGGAGTCTTGATCGCGGTTTAGATGTTAATTCTCATCAACAGGTATGGGGTTCCCAATTTGGATCATTATATTTTGAAAAACGCCAAAGTTTTGCCAATGAACTATTCCTTAATCCCGCTTAAAAAAGAATTTTAAATCCATTCTAAGACAAAAATTTTTGGCGAGGATTATACTGTTCCAAATTCCGAATCGCTTGGTAGAGTTCTAGTTCTTCTGGGCTGGGTTCAGGAGGAATGGCAATTTGAATCTCGACTAATTGATCACCGCGATCGCCCATTGGGCCTTTCCCTTCACCGCGTCCACTGGGATAACCCTTCTGAGCTAACCGTAACTTTTGACCGGTTTTAACCCCTTTGGGTACGGTCATTTTGACCAGACCATCTATGGTGGGAACTTCTACGGAACTGCCTAAAATAGCCTCACTAGGAGTGACAGGAACTTGACAGGCAATATCTGACCCTTGTAATTCAAAAAAGGGATGGGGCGCAATGCCAATTTTCAGATAGAGATCACCGCCATTAATCCCCTGTTCTTTGAGCCGAATCCGTTGGCCGTCAACCATTCCGGCTGGCATTTCCACTTCTAGCGATCGCCCATCTTCTAAACGAATTCGTTCTCGTCCCCCGCGATAGGCCTTTTCGAGAGGAATGGTTAATTTTGCCTCCACATCTCTAGGAGTGGTACGAGACGGCGGTGTAACGGGTTTAGTGCGTTTGGCGGTACCGGGGCTATAGTCCTGCCAATATTCTGCTGCTGGTCGAGGCGGTGCAGACGTTCTGCCATTCTCCGCACGGGGGGGATTTTGGAAGCGCGAAGTGGGTTTGCGTTTACCCCGTCCAAAAAATTGACTATCATAATCGGCCCGTTTAACTTCATCCGATAGCACATCGTAGGCTTCGTTAATATCCTTAAATTTTTCCTCTGCTCCCTTATTGTCGGGATTGACATCGGGGTGATATTGTCGCGCCAACTTCCGAAAGGACTTTTTTATCTCTTCACTCGTCGCATCCTTGGGAACTCCTAATACTTGATAATAATTCCGCAGTTGTTGCATAAATTTAGATAGAGGGTTCTAGTAATCACTAAAGTTAGGTTAATCTAGGCGATCGCCGTTGGTGAAATCCTGGGTTAAACTCTCGGATAAATTCTTGGTTAAATCCTTAGGGTCAGTTTAGCAAGCCTTAAAACCAATCATCATCGTCATCATCCCAATTATTTTCCGGGGGTAAATTACGAGGACGATTGCGATCAGGGGAACGATCATTCTGACGATCACGAGAGCGATCACCACCTCGTTCATTGGTACGATCCTCTGGGCGGGAACGACTTGCATTATTTAATGGGGAAACGCGACGGGGAGAAGGAGAACGATAATCATAATTCTCTGCATAGTTAATATCACTACCTCGGTTGTCATTGCGTGAGGAACGACTGGGGGGTTCTTCCCAATCCCCATAGCCAGAATCACGATAATTCTTGGGTTGGGAGTCAAGACGACGGGTACTGCGATAGGATGCACCGCGATCGCGACCGGTATTCACGCTACTGCGAGGAGCATAGTCATCTCGATAATCTGATCGCCGAGTGCCATAGGGTTCATCATCTTCAAAATCCCCGGTAAAGGTTTTACGAATAGCACTAAAGAAGCCCTCATCTTCGTCTTGGTATTGCAAACGAACTTCCCGATTTAACTCATAGAGAACATCCTGTAGATCCGCTTGGGCCCGATCCAAACGACGTTCATCCTCTTTTTCTAAACTCTCTAAAATTTCTGCCGACAAGGCATCCACTTGACGACGGTAGGAAGTGGTAAAAGCACTGCCAAAATCCAGGGTAACTTCCTTCAGACGACGTTGGGCCTGATCCGTTAGAGCTTTAGCACTATTGCGTTTTTCAATGCGTTCCCGCCGTTCTCGATCTTCCGAGGCAAAACTTTCTGCCTCTTGGATCATACGGTTAACCTCTAGGTCACTGAGGGTAGAGGAACCCTGCACCGTAATACTTTGTTCCCGTCCTGTGGTTTTATCCCTGGCGGTGACTTGCAAAATCCCGTTGGCATCAATATCAAAGGAGACCTGTACCTGGGGAATCCCCCTGGGAGCCGGCGGAATACCGGATAATTTAAACCGTCCAAGGGATTTATTATCACTAGCCATTTCCCGTTCCCCTTGCAGCACATGGATCTCCACAACGGTTTGGTTATTTTCACTCGTCGAAAAAATGTCGGATTTACGCACAGGAATAGTCGTATTACGAGGTAAGAGTTTTTTCATAACTCCCCCGATGGTTTCCAGTCCCAAGGATAAGGGCGTGACATCTAACAACAAAATATCCTTCACCTGACCCCCCAAAATTCCGGCCTGAATAGCAGCCCCCACCGCCACCACTTCATCGGGATTAACATTTTCATTGGGTTCGCGATCAATAAAGCTACGGACTAGGGCTTTAATCATGGGCATTCGGGTTCCGCCCCCCACTAAGACCACTTCATCGATTTGGACTGGACTTAAACCAGCATCATTTAAGACTCGTTTAACGGGCCGTCGCAACCGACTCACTAGATCTCCTGATAGTTCTTCAAACTGCGATCGCGTTAGGCGTGTTTCTAGATGTTTGGGGCTATCTTCAGTGACGGTAATAAAGGGTAAATTAATATCCGTGACACTGACTCCAGACAGTTCAATTTTGGCCTTTTCAGCAGCTTCGGTTAAACGTTGAAGTGCCTGGCGATCCTGACGCAGATCGATTTTTTCCTGCTCTAAAAACTGTTCAGCTAACCAATCCACAATGCGTCTATCAAAATCGGCTCCACCCAGTTGAGTATCACCACTAGTGGCTTTGACTTCAAAAATGCCATCTCCCACTTCCAACACGGAAACATCAAAGGTTCCCCCACCCAAATCAAAAACAAGAATTTTCTTGCTCAAGCGTTGATCCAAGCCGTAGGCCAAGGAAGCAGCCGTTGGCTCATTAATAATCCGTAGCACTTCTAACCCCGCAATGCGTCCAGCATCTCTGGTAGCTTGTCGTTGGGAATCATTGAAATAAGCTGGTACGGTAATCACTGCCCCTGTCACCTTTTCGCCCAGATAACGGCTGGCTTCATCGGCTAATTTACGCAAAATCAGAGCAGAAATTTCTTCTGGTGCATAGTCTTTTTTCTGGCGTGGACAACGAATTTTAATATTATCCGCTTCATCTCGTCGAATGGTGTAGGGAACTCGTTTAGATTCGGTGGTTAGTTCCCCATAGCGTCGCCCCATGAAACGCTTTATGGCGTAAAAGGTATTTTGGGGATTTAACACCGCTTGACGGCGAGCCATTTGCCCAACCACTAATTCCCCCTCTTTATTGAAACCAACCACAGAAGGTGTGGTTCTCATCCCTTCAGCATTGGCAATGACAACAGGTTTGCCGCCTTCCATCACTGCGACAACGGAATTAGTTGTACCGAGGTCAATACCGACTACTTTAGCCATGCTTGTTTGTTTCTCCAGCAACTCCAGGGAGGTTCCTTGTGCAAGTCCCTTGTTTGATTATTATAGGGGTTGTGTCTGTTGTATCGAAGGGATGGGATAAACATTATCCCCGACAGTCTAGGGTAAGCGGTTCAGGAAGCGATAGCAAGATCAAGGCTGTAGGCGGCTGTAAAACAGGTATCTAATCAATAATTTTTGTGAACTAGGCAATTCCTGCATTGAATGTACTGTAAAATTAACTCGTTTGATATTTTTAAGTATTGTTTGTTATAACTAGACTTTAAATCTTGGCTAGAATCCCTCTAAGGCTTTAGTAGAGGTTAAAAAATAATATGAGCATTCAACAACTGTTCCGTTGACTCCTCTATAAAATCGACATTAATTAAGGCAATGAGTCAAAAGATTTATACCGCCATTACTTTTGCGCCTGTTCAGGGATTCATTGAAAAATCACGCAAATTACGGGATTTATACGGTAGTTCTTTACTACTGTCGTTTTTGGCTGAAGTCATTTGTCGGGGAGCTAAACAGAAAAATCATAGATTGGTTTCCCCTGCCCTCGTGAATAATGCAAAAGGAACTCCGAATCAAATTATTGTACGGGGTCAATATTCGGATGTGCCAACATTATTTACAAAAACCTGGAAAATGATTGTTGATACCTGTCAAACGGCGATCGAGCAAGAGTATCTTCCCAATGAATCCTATTGTTGGCATCGAGCATGGCAAGCCTGGGGAAATTATACCTGGGAATTTTTTAGCGCAACGGGAGAAACGATCAATGATGCTCGTAAAAATGTTAGCGAACACAAACGGCAGAGGGACTGGACTGGTATTAATTGGCAAGGGGAAAGTTCGAGTCTTTCTGGAGTTGATGGAGTTGCTTGGCCAGGTATGGATAGAATGAATCCAAACCAGAATTACGATCATGAAATTAATCAATTTTGGCAAAAACTAGCTCAAGCTCTGCCTGATTCTATCATTGATATAGGGGATGAAAATGAAACTGGTCAAGGTGAAAAGTTAAGTATTCCAGAATTGATCAAGCGTTTGATTCTATTAGACCATGTTAAAAATCAAATTAACCAAAAAATTCATAATTTAATTATCAATCAGCCTCCATCTATTCAGAAGCCCCCGTCTTTTAAGGAACTAAACCGTAGGGAAAACAAAGAATGGACGGGTTGGTTTATGGGGGATGGAGATAAAATGGGAGAATATTTAACAGAAATTGGTGACAATGGTGAACAATTGTATCAATTTAGTCGGCGTTTAATTGAGTGGGGAAAAGCATTAGAAAAAGAGTTAGATGCTTTAAAAATTACCGAGGTTGATCATCGCATTGTGTATGCGGGGGGTGATGATTTCTTTGGTATTCTCTCGGCTCGTGAAAATACAGAATCTTTTAAGCCTCAATATTGTTTGCCTTTACTTTATCAATTACACGATCGCCTATGGGTAGAAAAGTTGTCGAATTCTCTAAAAAATGAATTTAATCTACAACGAGATTTAACGCCTAGCGTTGGTTTTGTCTGGGCGGCTCCTAGTGTTCCCCAAAGAGATGTTTTGCAACATTGTCGAGAAACGGAAAAATTAGCTAAAAATAATGGCCGCGATCGCCTAGCAATTCGGATTTTATTTAATAGTGGTAATCATTTAGATTGGCATTGTCCCTGGTGGTTTTTAAAAGACTTATTGGAAAGTTACCGCGATCGCGACGGACAAAAAATTGGACACATTTTTATAATGATGTAGCAGTTTTAGAATCTCGTCATGCTTTTGTCAATCATTCTAGTAATGTTGCTCAAGCCTTGTTTGAGATTTACTTTGGTGACGAAATTGCCCAAATATTAGAAAATAAGTAAGCGTTCAGGGGGGTAGCACATTTACCAAAATACTTAAAACCCTTGTATAGCAAGGGATAGATGAGATTCATGCGATGGGATGATTTCGCTTAAGCGGTCTAAAAGGCGATCCACAACTTGA
>JAYKJI010000441.1:0-2941 GCA_035285405.1 Snowella sp.
TCGCGCTCAGGGACGTTCTGTTTTGGAATTTTTCCGCGAAGCTTTAGCTTCTGTTGACGAAAATAACATTATTTCTCTTGTTCCTGCTCCTGATTCTTTTGTCAACCTGTTCACCTGAATTCTTACACTAGCACGAGCTAAAAAGATTCCACATTTTGCCTGCTCACTGAAGTTATAATCTTTACCAATTGTCAATTTCCAAGTCCAATTGGAGATAAAAAGAGGAGTTGGAAGATGTCCAACAGGTGCATTAATGCTAAATTCAATATTAGAATAGGAAATCCATGAAGGATTTTTCTCTAGCTCTAAAGTACACCATCCCAATTGATGACAAAAATTTTTCCAAATTTCATAATTTCTTCTCCTTTTTCCATTGAGAGAACGATAAATTTCTGTCTGAACTGAAAAGCCAAATTTGCCGTTGCTATAATCCTTCCACAGTTTATCAATGGTTTTAATGTCTTCTTTAGGAAAACCATCAATATTTTCTTCTGTTAAATAACCTTCATCAACTCGGCCTGCAACTTCACACATTAGCCTAGCGGTTTCTCGATCAGCCCCTTTCCAATTGCCTTCTTTCAATAAATTACGCAATTCTGTATAGTCAACATTTTTTGAACTTTTGAGATCAGAAGGAGGAACAATATAAATAATCGGTTGAGTCGTATTTTGAGCGGATTTTTCAGATAAAGCGGAAAGATCAATGCCTAAATCCTGCAAGATTTCAACTGCACTTTGATAACGTTTTTTCGTGCCAAAATTGATCATCTTATTAATTACTTTACCCAGATCATCACTAACTGCATTATTGTTTAAATGATCCCGCCAAATCCATTCATGTTCACCGTGATCAAATAATTCCAAAGGCGAAACTCCCGTCAGTAAATAAAGACAGGTTACTCCTAAACTGTATAAATCACTGGTATTAATCGCCTTGCCATTTAACTGTTCAGGAGCCATATATTCCGCAGAACCAATCACGGTTCCCGTTACCGAACGATTTAATGGTGTTACCGCTTTAGCCGCTCCAAAATCCACTAAAACTAATTTATTATCTTGTTCTCGACGAATAATATTTTCAGGTTTAATATCCCGATGAATAACTTGACATTGATGGATAAAATCTAGAATGGGTAATAGATCAGTCAACAATTTAAGAATCTCAGCTTGATTAAAAATTCCTTTATTCTCCAGTTCTTGCTGGAGATTTTGACCCTCAATATATTCTTGGATCAAATATTGATCTTGATTGTCCTGCACAAAATAGGCCAATAAAGCAGGAATTTGTGGATGTTTGCCCAATTCATCTAAGCGGATTGCTTCTTGCCTAAAAAGCTCGGTAGCTTTCTCTCTATCGCCCGGATCATCCAGTTTTGGGAAAAACTGCTTAATAACGCAATGGGGCTTAGATGGTTTATCGTGATCAATCGCCAAAAAGGTTTTACCGAAGCCTCCCTGACCAATCAGTTTTAGAGCTTGGTAACGATCTTTTACCCAAAGCTTTTGCCCACACTTCTGACAAAAACGGCAGGTTTCTAGATTAATTGCTAAACAATCAGGATTCAGACATTGACTCATAGGAGTACAAAATATAGACGCTTTCCCTAAGTTATTAGACTGTTGAGGTTGATCCAGCAAAGACAGCGATCGCGCTTAATCAATAAAATTCATTATACCTTTCATTAAAACTTCTTTCTGTACTATTTAAATTCCAATCAACGGCCAAGAGATCAATCCCGTCAATCACAAGGGGAATTTTAGCATTATCCATTCGCAAATTGTTAAAACAACGTTCTCGATAATCTTCTCTTTCCTGAAAACGTTGAACCGCAACCCTCAGTGGACGCATTACCTCATAGGCTTTTTCTGCTTTTGCGATCGCCTATTTCATCGGATGCACCACACTAACCAATTTACCCAGCAATATCTCCTCTGCCAAAATAGCTGCATGAATTCTCTCAGCTAATGCCATTCTATCTCCGTCATCCGTACAAATAATAATTCCAGCATGATTGGGAAGTGATTTATGCAAACGTTTAAAATCCTTTCGATTTAAAGTTAAAACAACTCGCTCACTACTACCCGCAAAATCAAGAACGCGATCATCAGGAATTTTTAAATTAGCATTTCCCGCCTCTTGGACAGTGACAACATCATGGCCAAAATTGCGTAAATGCTCTACAACCTCATCGGGAAACTGCTCATCCGCATACAAACGACCCATTAGGCTTCTTCATTCTCCTTAATCGCTAAGGCAATTTCTTCGGGATACATAGAGGCATAAAACCAAGCATTTGCTAAATCACCCGCCGATAGAGTTGGATAATCTTTTAAAAGTTGAGATTCACTAATACCAAGATTGCGAGCATTAACTAAAACCCACACAGGAATACGAGTTGAACCAATACAAGCATCGCCACCACATACCCCCAATGTTTTCTGAATGCCCCGCCAAGGATTGCCAAGGCTTTGAGCTAATAGCTGAATTGCCAGTGCCTTTTCATTTTGGCTTAAAGAGAGTAATTGTGGTTCTAAATTTTGTAGCGTCATAAAATTATTACCAAACTGTGAGCCGACAGCCAATATTATTATACTGACATGACAACCGTAAATTATCCTAGAGGTCAGCGATTCGGTTCCTAAATTGTGATTTAAAGAGAAATAGACTAGAAGCGATCACAATCGCCCTTCCAAACCTCATCAAAACGCGATCGCCAATTATTCCAGGTCGTATGAAAATCGTCATTATCAAGCTAAATCATAAGAGCCGCGATCGCAGCATCATTAGAGAAAAGGAGGGTGTTTCAGAGCAAGTGTAACAAAAATTGTAAATTTTATACCTATTAGTCATTATCTATTATAGACTTGTTAAATGGCCGTAACTTTCGTTGACTATCATGCTCTCTTCTATTGACAATCAGGTGTTAGATTTTTATGGTGA